>NZ_CALXRN010000054.1 GCF_944390595.1 uncultured Brachyspira sp.
AGCATGTTTGAACGCCTTATGACTATTCAAGTAAAAATTGAAATGACTGAGGCTAGATTAAATGCATTGGCTTATGCTAGGAAAAAAACTACTCAGAAAGTTAACCTTTATGAGAAAGTTCAAATTCCTGAGTATAAAACAGCTATAATCAAGATTAAAAGGTATATGGAAGACGAGGACAATTTAAGTAAGTCTTCTCAAAAAATAGTAAAAGAAAGAAACAGAGCTAAGGAGGCGTCTTTATGATTAGAAAAATGAAGAAACTCTCTCTCTTTGTCTTTCATGAGGATAAGGAAAAAACTTTAAGCGATTTGGCATCACTTGGGCTTGTTCACGTTGAAATTGCTAATGGTGTTTCTAGTGAAAATATTGATAATATTTCTGCTAGAAAAAATGATGCTGTAAGAGCTAAAAATATAATTAATAATGCTTTGTCTGAGGCTAAAAAAGATGTTTCTAATCTAAAAGCTGAAATAGTATCTAAAAAAGCTAATGAAGTTATAGAAGCTGTTATCAGTACTTCTCAGACTTCTGAAAAATTAAAAGCTGAAAGAGAAATTTTAAGAAAAGACTTATCTGTTATAGCTCCTTTTGGAAGTTTTAGCTTTGATAAAGTTAAAGACTTAAAAGAAAAAACAGATTATAATGTTATTTTCTATTCAGGTGCTGTTAAAGAGTATAATGATTATGATTTCTCTAAAGTTAATGATATATTTACTTGTTCTATAAAAGAAGAGGCTGGAAAAGTTTATTTTGTTGCTTTCAAAAAAGAAGGTTCTGAAGAGACTATTCCTTTTGATATTATCAATATGCCTTCTAAGTCTTATGATGAGATAAGCAGTGAAATAGCTAAACTTGATAAAGAAATTGAAGTTACTGAAACTGAAATTATCAAAAATCAGGTATATATAGAAGCTATTAACAAAGAAATAGAAAATTTAAATATATCAAATCATTTTGAAGAGGCTAAAGAAAGCTTTATACCTAGTGAAGTTACAGAAGGTAAAATTCTTTATGTAGAGGCTTATGTTCCTAAAGATAAAGAAGCTGAAGTTAAAACTTTCCTAGATAATAATAAAATAGCTTATATACTTGAAGAGCCTACAAAAGATGATAAAGTGCCAGTTGAACTTAAAAATAATAAATATTCCGGTGCTTATGAGCTTATTACAAAATTATTCCAATTACCGAATTATTTTGAGATAGATTTAACTCCGATGATTGCAGTTTTCTATCCATTGTTCTTTGCTTATTGTTTCGGTGATTCAGGTTATGGTTTAGTATTAACTATAATAGCTTTAGTAGGTTTATTTACCGTATTAAAGGGAAGTTTAAGAGGAATAGGAATACTTGCCCTAACATTGGGTATATGTACTACTATTATGGGGGTTATAAACGGAGGAAGCTTCTTTGGTGTAAGCATACCTTCTAATACTCAAATACCTTTATTTGCTACTTTAAGTAAGTATTTAATAATTACTGACTTAAAAGAAAATTGGTTCTTAACTCCATTTAATACAGCATTGCTTATAGGCGTATTACATATATGTTTTGCTTTAGTAGTTGGTGTTATAGACAGAATTAAAACTAGTGCTATAGGCGATATATTAGGAGCTATTGGTAAACTTTTATTCATTCCAGGACTTGTTTTATGGTTCTTAGGCGATATGCAGAAAATGGAAGTTATCAAACAATTCAGCACTATATATTATGCTTTAATAGGTGTTGGTTTGGTATTCTTAGTAATACTTTCTAACGTAGGTAAAAAACCGGATGTGTTAAACTCTATACTTGGCGTATACTTTGCTGCTACTGGTATAATGGGTGATACACTTTCTTACATACGTTTATTTGCTTTAGGTGCTTCTGGTTCTATATTAGCTTTGGTAATAAACCAGATAGGTATGAGTTTCAAAGCAATACCTGGTGTTGGTGTTGTAATAATGGTTGTATTCCTAGTATTCGGACATATAGCTATATTCGCATTAAACATACTTGGTGCTTTAGTACACCCTTTAAGATTAACATTCGTAGAGTTCTACAACAATGTTGGATTTGAGGGCGGCGGTAAAGAGTATAAGCCTCTTAAAAAAGCGGTTTAATTTGGCTAGGGTTTGTTATTAATAATAACAAGAAAATTATAAAAATTGTGAGATAGTTAAAAGCGAACAATTTTTATTAGCAATAATAGAAAATTATATTTTATTAATCTAAAAAGGAGATTTTATTATGGGTTTTACAATGAACACAGCGCTTTTATTAGGATACATAGGAGCAGGTTTAATGGTTGGTATGTCTGGTATTGGTAGTGCGGTTGGTACTTCTATTTCTGCTATGACTACAGTTGGTGCTTTAAAGAAGAACAAAGATGCTTTCGGCAGCTGTCTTGTTTTAAGTGCGTTGCCTGGTACACAAGGTCTTTATGGTTTCGCTGCTTTCTTCATTATGCAGCCTTATTTAACAGCTGATATAAACATCTTCCAAGGTGCTGCTATATTAGGTGCTGGTATTGCTGTTGGTTTAGCTTGTATGGTTTCAGCTATATTCCAAGGTAAAGTTTGTGCTAATGGTGTTGAAGCTATAGGTAATGGTTATGATGTATTTGGTAACACTATCATCGTTGCTGTATTCCCAGAACTTTACGCTATCGTTTCTTTCGCTACAGCATTCTTAATCAGCGGTGTTTTAGGTGCTTAATTAAGTATTAATAAAAGTTGAAATAAAGAAATCCGTAGGAGTTGTAATTAACTCTTACGGATTTTTCTTGTTTTAAAAATGTTCATTTTATATATTTTATTCTACTTTAATAGTATATTAAATAATAAAATATAAATTTTATAAGTTTGTATTAATTATTTTATATATTACTATGGACTATTTATCTAAAAAGTATTATAATATAAAGAAAAAAATTGGATTTTTATTATGAGTAAGAAAGAAGAAATTTATAATATTTTGAAAGAAAATAATATTAAATATGAAGCAGTTGAGCATACTCCGGTTTATACTATGGAAGAAATGCTTGATTTGGAATTGGATAAAAAGGGCAGAATAATAAAGAATATATTTTTATTTTGCAGAAAAACTAAAAGACATTTTTTAGTGATAATGGAAGAAGCTAAAAGACTTAATTTAAAAGATTTAAGTACTAAATTAGAATCAAAACTTACATTTGCAAGCGAAGAAGATTTGGAAAAATACCTTAATTTAAGCAAAGGAGCAGTATCTCCTTTCGGACTTTTATATGATAAAGAAAAAGCTGTTATTTTTGTAATAGATAAAGATTTAACAGTTCCTGAAACTAATAATATAATAGGAATACATCCATGCGATAATACAGCTACTGTTTTTCTTGAATATAATGATTTAATAAAACTAGTAAAGAATACAAATAATAATAATATAGAAATTATAGAGATTTAATTATTATATAGAACTAAAAATATCAATTAATTTTTTAGTCACATAATATAATCTGTTTTCATCTTTTGGAAAATCTAGTTTCATAAAAAATGTATCTTCATCTTGGGACTTATTGAAACCGATAATATCATTTTCTTTTAATATCTTATTTAATTCATTAGGTCCCTTGCTTGAGTATATTATTATACGTGTAGAGTCAAATTTATTGCAGTAAATATCTATAGAATAGTATGAATTATCATTTTTCTTGAATGTATTATAGTAGCATTCATTTTCGTAATTATGACCGCCGAATAGTTCTATTAAATAATTTATTCTTATTAAAGATGAATTATTATAAATATTCACTATTTTTATGTATTCATCATAATTTTTTAATATATCAAAATATAATTCTCTATATGATTTCAGCACAATTCATTAATTCCAATAAAAAATATTTGATATTGGCTAAAATTATATTGAATTTATTGAAATTAGTCAATAGGTAAAATAAAAAAATTACTGACTTAAAATCATAGTTTTGCTTTTAAAAATTTTTATTAACTTTTCCGTTATAAAAAACAATTTTTTTTCTTCTTTAGGGAAAGAGAAGTTTCTATATAATGTATCTTCATCGTTGGATTTGTTAAATCCGTATATGCATTCCTCATCCATAAGCAATTGCTCTAAATCTTTATATCCCTTGCTTGAATGGATTATTAAACGTGTGGAATCAATTCTATCGCAATATATGTCTATAGAATATGATATATCTTTATTTTTAAACTCATTATAGTAGCATTCATTTTCATAATTATATCCGCCGAATGTTTTTATTAAATGGTTAATTCTGATAGATGATAAATTATGGCATATATCTACTATTTTGAGATATTCATCATAATTGTTTATTACATTATGATAAAAATCATTTTTTAAGTCATCCATAAAAAAAAATAACCTCTTTATTGTTCAAATTAAAATCGAGTATTGAGTATCTCCAGATAAGCTGCTATAATCATAACATAAATTATAATGAATTTATTATTTAAGTCAATAGTCTTTATCAAAATAATTTCAGTTGACTATAGCCTCTTTAAATCTGAAATCGATTCTGTGAGCTTTAGTATTTTGATTTTGAATTGTTTTTAATATAGCTGTTAAATCTACAAATTTTTCAGCTTTTACATATTTTTCTAATATTACCTGTACCTGATAACCCCTAGGATATAGTATTAAATCATTGCCGAAAGCATTTATTTCAGATATTATATTATATATTTCATTGTGATTTGTCTTTAAATCATATATTACAGAGGATATATATTTTGAATATTCATTTTCTATTTGTTTATTAGTAGGATTTATAGTTAATCCGGTAACATACGGAACATCATAATTATATATGTAGTCATTTTTTATAATGTATCCGTCATCTGTTATTTCGTATATTCCTGTACGTGATTCTAATAAGAAAAGATTTTCTCTTTCCGATACATTTATTATAAGCAAATCAGGAAATAAAACTTTAATATTTTCAACTTTAATTCTAAGATTATTTTCTATATTATCTTTAATTTCTTTTTTTGGTATATTAAATAAGCTTATGTTATTATATTCTGAAAGGTTTGATTCTCTCATTATATCTATAGCATTTAATTTATTTAAGCCTCTTATCTCTACTCTTAAAATTCTAGCTCTATTTATACTAACAATAGAAACTACTACTATAGCAGCTAAAACCAAAATAATAGCCATTCTTTTTAAAATACTTTTCTGCTTATCGCTAAGCTTATTTTTATCTAATTTTTTTCTAAGTTTATTTTCTTTTAAGTTCTTCATTTATAATAATAGTTTCTATTTTTTATTTTAATTTACTTCGCATCCTGCAGGGAAATCTTTTTCAGGACTCATAAGAGAAAGAGTATCTCCGTTTTCTGCTAAAAGAAGCATTCCATGAGAAGTAACTCCTCTGAATTTCTTAGGCTTTAAATTTGCCAAATAAAGAATAGTTTTTCCAACCATCTCTTCAGGCTTATAATATTCTGCTATAGATGAAACAACAACTCTCTGTTCTCCGTTTCCTATATCAAGAACAAATTTCAAAAGCTTATCAGCATTTTCTACCTTTTCTGCAGCCAATATTTTAGCAGTTAATAATTCTAATTTATCAAAATCATCTTTTTCTATATTAGGCTTATGCTTATTATCCTCTTCTTTAGGCGGATTAACTTGTTTTTGATTTTCTTCCATAGTGTTAACTCCTATTTCTTTTTCTATATCATATCTATTAAATAGGGCTTCTCCTTTTTCTATTTTTATTCCGGATTTTAATGAGCCCCATTTTTTAGCATCTTCCAAAGGAACACTGTCTCCAAGTCCCAATCTGTTAAATACTTTTTTAGGTGTTTCCACAAAGAATATTTGTAAATATGCTGTTACTATATAATATACTTGAAAAGATATATACATTACATTTGCAAGATGATCTTTTTTATTTTCATCTTTTGCTAAATTCCAAGGAGCACTGTCTTCTACATATTTATTTGTCATTCTAATAACTTCCCAAATATATGACAAAGCTTCATGGAATTTAAAGCTGTCCAAAGCAGACTCAACATTAGCATCAAGTGTAAGAACCATTTTTTTAAGTTCCTTTTCTCTATCTCCGTAAACACTCTCAACTTCATCAGGAAGTATTCCGTTAAAATATTTGCCAAGCATTGTTGTTATTCTATACCATAAGTTGCCGTAATCATTAGCTAAATCGCTGTTTATTCTTTTTAGGAACATTTCTTGAGAATAATATCCGTCAGAACCAAAATTAATCTCTCTCATTAGAAAATATCTTAAAGCATCAACACCGTATTTATCTATTAATGTATTAGGATCAACAACATTTCCTCTGCTTTTGCTCATTTTTTTACCGTCATCGAATAATACCCATCCATGTCCGAATACTTTTTTAGGAAGCGGTATATCAAGCATTTTAAGCATTATAGGCCATATAATAGCATGAAATCGTACTATTTCTTTTCCTACAAAATGTACATCGCAAGGCCAATATTTTTTATATAAATCATCCTGTCCTTCTTCTGAATATCCTAATGCTGTAATATAATTTGATAAAGCATCAATCCAAACATATATGCTATGTTCGCTATCTACAGGACAAGGTATTCCCCATTTTAATCCTTTACGTGTAACTGCTAAATCTTCTAATCCCGGTAATAAAAAGTTTTTAAGCATTTCATTTTGTCTTTCTTTAGGCTCTAAAAATTCAGGATGTTCATTATAATAATCTATAAGCCATTGTCCGTATTGAGATAATTTAAGATAATAACATTCTTCTTCTTTATATTCTAATTCCTTTTCACAGTCAGGACAATAACATTTTCCATCATCTTTTTTTACAACTTGACTTTCTGTGAAAAATGCTTCATCGCTTACACAGTAAAGTCCTTTATATGCCCCTTTATATATGAAGCCTTTATCATAAAGTATTTTAAATATATTCTGGACTCTTCTTTCATGATAATCATCAGTTGTTCTTATATAATGATTATAATTTATATGAAGTCTTTTCCATAACTCTTTGGTGGCATTAACAATATTGTCAACATAAGATTTCGGAGTAGTGCCGGCTGCCTCTGCTTTTCTTGCTATTTTTTCACCATGCTCATCAGTACCTGTTAGAAAATAAACATCATATCCCATTATTTTTTTATATCTTGCCATAGTATCTGTAGCTATAGTGCAGTAACAATGACCAATATGTAAATAATCTGAAGGATAGTATATTGGAGTTGTAATGTAAAACTTTTTATCTGTCATTTCTGTATGCCTCGGGTATTTAGTTATGTAATTGAATTAATTATACTAAAATTAATGCTTTTTGTAAAGTTAAAATATTAATCTAAATATTTAATATAAAATATATTTTTTGTGTATATTTTACAATAAATTACGAAAAATAGTTAATAATATATATTTTTTTAAAAAAAATTATGTATATGTCATTTTTTGTCATTGTATTATAATATATTTAGGATAATATTAATTAAAATATTATTTAGGGAGAATTTTTTTATTATGAAAAAGAGACATTCTATAAGATTTAAGATGCCGCTTACAATAAGTATAATAACTACTATTATTTTGATAATAACTATATGTCTATTGTCATATAGATCATTTATAGGCGTAAGTAAAACAACATTTTCCGGTTTTTCTTCTACTATAGAAGGTTATAAATCTATGATTGATTCTTGGCTTTCAGAAAATAAAACTTTAATAAAAACTTATGCCATAACTCCGTCTGTTATTAATTATTTGTCCAATATTTCCAGTACGAATGCGGATTTGCAGCTGGACAGAACTTTGCAGAAATTTGAATCTATTAATAAATTTTCTTTAAATATAGGAGTAACCGATACAAACGGAGTGATATTAAATAATGCCAAACAAACTTCAATAGGCGAGCATATACAGCAGACAAGACCGGGTATATGGGAGAATTTTATAAAAAGTAATTATGATGCTGCTTATGGAAGTAAGATAGTTAAATCAGCAGCTGATGACAAATGGTCATTGGCTATAATAGCAGGTGTAAAAAATGATAATAATGATTTAATCGGCAGTATTTATATGATAATAAATTGGGAAGAGGTAATAAATTCATTAAAACAGCTTAAATTAGATGAAACAGGAAGATTATTCGCATTGGATGAAGATGGAACTATAGTTATAGATACTTATGATTATATTAATGAAAACGGCGGAGGATATTTTACTTTAATAAAAAATGATAATAAACAAAGCGGGGTTATTAATTATAAATCTTTGAACAGTTCAAGAACGGCCGTTTATACTAAGATGAGCGAGCTTCCATGGACTTTAACTATAGCTATGGATGACAGAATCATTTACAAAGAAAATATTAGAATGATTAGAATAGCTATAATAATATGTATATTATCCGTGTTATTTATAAATGCATTTACTGTTTCTTATATAAAAAGAACAATGTCTCCATTAGACAGTTTAATGAAGCAGGCTCAGAAAATATCTGAAGGCTATATAGAAGTTAAAGACATAAAAAAAGAAAGAAAAGACGAGTTTGGAAGATTGGAAAAAACATTCCATATAATGAGTCAGAAGTTGGTAGAGGTTATTAATGAAGTTAATGACTCTTCAAAAGATATTATGTCATCTTCTCAAACTATGATGGAAAGCAGCACTGAACTGTCAAGAAGAACAGAGTCTACAGCTTCTAGTTTAGAGGAAACATCAGCAAGTATTGAAGAAATAGTATCTACAATACAGTCATCAACATCAAATGCTGTAAATGGTAAAGATATGATGAATGAATCTATTAATTATATAGAAGAAGCAGCCCAAATAATCAGTCAAACCTCTTCAAATATCGAAGAAGTTTATGAATCAAGTGAAAAAATAAAAGATATAACAAAAATAATAGAAGACATAGCTTTCCAGACAAATATACTTGCTTTGAATGCTTCAGTAGAGGCGGCACGTGCAGGAGAGCAGGGTAAGGGTTTTGCGGTTGTAGCAAGCGAAGTTAGAAATTTGGCGCAAACTACTCAGGCATCAGTTAAAGATATTACGAATTTAGTTGATAATACAGCAGATAAAATCAATAATGCCACAAAGACAGCTAGAAAATCTCAGGAGATATTTATTGAATTGCAAAGTAAGGTTAAAGAAACTTCAGATTTAATGGAAAGTATTGCTACAACAGCATTAGAACAGCAGTCAGGTGTTAATCAAATCAGTACAGCAATAGGAAGCATGGAAACAATAACTACACAAAATGCTCATTTAGCTGGAGACTCAAGCAATTTATCGCAGAATCTATTGTCTAGGGCTAAAAAGCTTGAAGATAGTATTAGTTTCTTTAAATTGTAATTATTATTTTTTGTAGTAAAGTAGTAAATAAGGAGCTTCAAATAATGAGGTTCCTTATTTTTTTTATATGATTATATATGAACCTTCTTTTGCAAATGCCAATTGCAAATCTATTCCTTCTTTATTTAAGAAAGCCATTAATTTGTTATATATTAGATTAATTTGGGCATCGGTTCTTTCTTGATTGTGATGGTGAATTATTACATAAGGTACATTTGCATCCAAACCAACTTGAATAGAATCATTTAAAGTAGAATGTCCCCATCCTATATGGCCATTAAAATATTCGCTTTTTGTATATTCTCCTTCTATTATAAGTACATTTGCACCTCTTACAAAATCTATCAATCTGGCATGAAGTAGATCTGCATTATGATTATAATGAGAAAGAGAAGGATGCTGAGCATGAAGACGTCTTTTATATGGTTCATGATCAGTTAAGTATACAACAGTTTTATTTCCTGAAGTTATTTTGTATGATAGTGTATGACATGGATGATTAACCCATATGCTTTCTATTATCATATTTCCAAATACTATTT
>NZ_CALXRN010000055.1 GCF_944390595.1 uncultured Brachyspira sp.
ATTGCCTATCACCACATCGAAACCGCCCCCTTTAAAAATAGTTTTAAACTCGTCCTCCCAATCAAAACAATTTATTTTATATTGCGTCTCCTCGTCAAAATCAAGCACCGACTGGCTCTCGTAAAAACCATTACCTACTACGAGCTGTAGCACCTTCCCGCACGGCAATGCAACCCCTTACGGACAGACCTCTGTACGTGCGGCTGACTACTCGCCGTAGGGGCATCCCGCACGGTAATACAACCTATTAAGGATAGTACAATGTACGTGCGGCTGATTACCCAACATCAAACAAAAACAAACTAACTAAAAAGCCAACCCAGAAATATAAAATCGAACCCACAAACAGAAACTAACCCAGAAATAATTTTTTGAAAATTTACCTTATTACCCACCCAAACCCACCCTATATAGTTAAACAAACATTTTTAACAAAATAAGCCAGAAAATATGAATTTTTTTGTGCGAGCCGCACCACCACCCCGCACGGCAACGCTCACCATTACAGCAAGTACAATATATGTGCGGTTTATTATCCAACATCAAACAAATAACTAAAAAGCTAACCCAGAAATAATTTTTTTGAAATTTACCTTATTACCTACCCCCTGACCGAGCGTAGCTAGAAAATACAGAAAAGCAGAAAAAGAAATTTTTTTAAATTTTCATTATTACCCACCCGAACCCGCCCTTATAGTTAAACAAACATTTTTAACAAAACAAGCCTACAAATATAATTTTTTCAAAAAAAAATTAGAAAAATACTGTACTTTTTTCATAGGAAAAAAGTACCAAAAAACTACTTCTTTTGTGGCACAAAAGAAGCAAAAAGCATTTACATACTGTAGGATAATCCAAACATTCTGGCAATATACCAAAAACGCTAACGCAAATTTTTATTAAATATACAACGCAGGCTAAAGCCTTTTGCACTGAAACAATAACCTACTTAAATATGCGGCTCATTACCCAACATCAAACAATAAAAATATTATAAATTTTCTAAACTATTGATACGACCTTCTCGCATTAAATTTAATATTCATTTTCCTTTTGATGTTAAATATGGTTCTTTATAAATTGTCATAGTCATAGCAGAAGCAAATTTTATGTTTCCACCTATTATATAATTATTAATTAAAAAATTAAAAATTTCTTTAAATTGTTCATAGTCTATAGACTTTACATATTCATCAAAATTTTCAAATCCTTTATCAAGTTCATCTAAGATATTTTTTATAATTTCAAAATCAAGCATATTATCATCCATAATATTTTAATACAATATTAAAATATTTTATTAATAAAAACTAATCTAAATTTAAATGAGGCTGTACTGTTCTAAATGAAGAAACTTTTTTATCTGTAATTTTGTCTTTTGGTGTTAAAGAATCACATAATAAAGGAGAAGTTTTATCATATTTTGAATGCATTTCATCAATCTTTTTTTCACTATAATTTGCATAACAATAAACGCATTTACTTAAACAAGTATTATATGCCCCTATATCAAAACTTTCTATACAACCGCAAGGCAACCTTTGATTTTTATCTTTATTGGCTTTAATATCATAACCTACAATATCAGATATTAATTTGTCATCAATACATTTTCCATGAGTAATGCCAAATTTAGACAAATCCATAGTTTCTGCACAAGTATCTATACTCATATTATATGACTTTGTAACTTCAGACATAAATTTTGTTAAATCTAATATCATATTTTCATCATTGTTTATATCATAAAAATTTATGCCTTTCATATTTCTTTTTACTTTTGCATATATATCCATAAAACTTATAGTACACCTTTGCGTATAATTATGCAAATGTTTGGCTATCTTTTCAAAATATTTTTTATGATAATCAATATTATATTTATCAGTTATCATTATAGGGTCATATCGCCATATAACTTTTTTACTTCCTATTTGGTCAGATAATTTTTTAAATGTATCAAAAATTTTATCATTTTTGGAAGGTACTTTCTTTTCTATGTCATCACCATAAGAAGTTACTGTAAATTGAAAATAATATTTATAATGTTTTAACAAATCTAATTTATCCAACATAGGAGCAGGATTTTTACTCCAAAAAACTATACAATCAACAACATCAGGTGAAATATCAATTTTACTAACTTGATATATATTTATAGGATTTCTCACCAAAACATATTTTTCTTTAATCCTATTAAAAAACCACTCCGAATAATAGGACGGTATATCAGTTCTTCTGCTAGCACTTATTATCATATTATATCCTTTTAATCTCAACAATCATATAATTAAAATTTATATCAGTTTCTGTTGGATATCTACTTAATTTATTATCACAATCTCTAATATCAGAACATGTGGATACTTCATCACAACATTTATAATTTAAATTATATATAAAATTTTTAATATCTTGCGGATAAATCCCTATATCATATTTATAATGAAGTTCTATTTTATTTTCCTTATTTATTTTTTCTCTATTAAATAATACAGTATATACAAAACCATGATATGTAAAAGATTCTAATAAAACCTCCAATTTACTCCTATCTCCATTAAAAGCTAATGAAACCATTAAATATATTTTATCAGATTTTATTTTAGTAGGTAATAATACTAAAGTATCATCTGTAATTTCTCCTATTGATTTAGGAAAAATAATTATTTTACTATAAATATCATTATAATAAAGAATATTTTCTAGACTATCTTTATAAAAAACAAAATCAACTTTATATATTTGTTCTGGTCTATATTCCCATTTTATAACATCTGAACCGCTATAAGATATTTCATAATTTAGTTTTTCTGAACATAAACCTAATCCATATAAGTCTAAACCAGAGCCTGTTCCAATAGATAATATTTTCCAATTTTCATAATTAATTTTATTTTCATTAAAATAATTAAGTATATTAATATACATTTCCATATATTCGCATATATATGCATATGAATATCTCAATAAATATAATTGTTGTACATATAATTTTCTATAATTAGGAATATGATTACTATAAAAATATGATTCCTCTTTTAATTCACATAAAACTTTCTGATTATCTACATATTTTTTAAAATCTTCATAAATATTTTTTATATAATCTCTTATCATAATTTTATATCCTAAAACGTATTTTGTATCATTATAAAACATTTATTAATATATAAAACTTCTTATAGTTCCTTTTACTCCCCTTCTATGATTCTCACTTCCTCATCAGTTAAATTGTATAACGAATAGACAATCTTATCAATAGCCTTGTCGACAGCCTGAATACGCGTGTTAAGCATTTCAATAGTGTTAGGGTTTTTCTCGGAAGAAAGTTTTTTGTTTAAATCAATGATGTTGTCAACGAGATTAACTAATTTATCATGAATTTCCTTATCCTGCTTATTATCCAAATCTAACTCTTTTATAGGAAAAGAACCTATAAAATTTGGAGTAAATACAGAAAACCAACCTCTAAAAACTGTGCCTGTATTAGCTACATAATAATAA
>NZ_CALXRN010000056.1 GCF_944390595.1 uncultured Brachyspira sp.
TCTCCCATTATAGCCTGTCCGCCTGCTTTATTTATATATTCTCTAAATTTCTCTAAATGAGTATGCTCTTCTGCTGAATGATTATATAAAAACTTGCTGCATCCTTTAAGCCCCTGCCTCTCGCACCAGCCCGCCATATTAAAATAAAGGTTAGCTGAATAATGCTCTTCATTTAAATGATCATTCAATAATTTTACTGTTTCTTCTTTTATTATAGACATAATAAACTCCTTTTTAGATATAACTAACAATATAATATATTACTCTAACAAATTTAACAATACATTTTACAAAATATAGAAATAAAATCATGTAATATTATTTTTTGTTTAAATATAAATAAAACATTTATAACAATTTTTTATTAATTAATACTGATTATATATTTTTAGACAAAAAAATAGCGGCAAGAACATTATAAAAATAATATTCTTACTGCAATAAAAACGCTAAAACATTAAAATTATCAATTTTTCAATTTAAAATATTCTATAGATCTAATTAATTCATTAGCTTCAGACAATAATGATTCGGAAGCAGAAGTTGCCTCTGTAACCAAAGCAGCATTCTTCTGAACAGCAGAGTCCATATTATTAATAGCCGCATTAATTTGTTCTATTCCTTTTTCCTGTTCCTGAGCTGCTATATTTATTTTTTCCATTAAACTAGAAGCCGTATCCATTTTATCTGATATTTCAACAAATATGTCTTTTGATTCTTTTACACTTTTTGCTGCTAAATGTATTTTTTCATTGCTGTCTGTTATTAATGAGGTAATATTTTTTACTGATTCCTGAGTATTCTGTGCTAAGTTTCTTACTTCGCTTGCAACAACAGCAAAACCTCTTCCCTGCTCACCAGCACGAGCTGCTTCTACTGAAGCATTCAAAGCAAGTATATTAGTTTGAAATGCTATACCCTCTATAAGTTTAGTAATATCCATAATCTTATTACTAGCTTCATAAACATCATCCATTTTGCTTACACTGTCTTCTACTATTTCCCCAGCTTTATTCAAATAGTTTTTAGCATCAGATACAATAGTTGTGCTTGTTGCTACATTTTCTGCTGACTCTTTAATAGCACTTGCCATCTCATTCATAGATGCTGCTGTTTCCTCTAAACTAGAAGCTTGAGATTCTGTTCTTTGAGATAAATCATTATTTCCAACTAAAACTTCATTAGCTGCTGTAGAAACCTGTTCAGCGGAATTTTTAACAGTATTTATTACATTGTTAAAGTTTTTCATAGCTTTATCCCAGCCTCTTGCTATATCACCCCATTCATCTCTTCTTTTATCAAACTGTTTAGGTATTTCCCTAGTTAAATCACCATCAGACATAGCTAAAATATCTTTTGATAGTTCTACTATAATATTAGATACTTTTTTTCCTATTATAAATGGAATTAGAAAAATAAATATTAAAATAATTAAAGCTAATATAATGACTAACATATTTCTCATAATATAGCTTTCTTTTAATATAATATTTTTAGGAGTGGAAAGAGATAATCCCCAGTAAACCCCTTCTGTTATTTTTATAGGGGTAAAAGCGAAAGTATAATATTTCTTTCCAACTTCTCCATAAGCATCTACTATAAAAAATTTACCATTTTGAAAATTTTCAAATACATTATATTTTTGATAATGAGGATATGTATCATACATTTTTTTTGAAACATTATCCATATTAAAGCTATCATATATTGCAGAACCTAATTGATCATATAATGCCACTGTTGTTTCATTAAAAGGTTTAATATTACCTAATAAAGCAGTAATTGAATCAGCAAATATATCTACATATATAACCCCTATAAATTTATTATCAGGTTTTATTGGAACACATAATGTAAAAAGAACCGTGTCTGCATTAACTGTAGAATTATATATACCAGATACATATACTTCTCCAGTTCTTTTAGGCTCTGTATAATAATCTACATCGAATGTATCTATAGATAAATATGCTTCTCCGCCTCTTGATATATAATAATTAAATCTTCCATTAGCAGCTCTATATTCTGAATTGGTATAATCTGCATCATTATCAAGTACATTAGGCTCAAAAGCTATAGATAAACCATTTATATCATCTGGAAGACTATTAAAAAATACTGATGTTAATTGCTTATATGATTCTCTATCTCTTATTCCTCTGCTATAAATATTTTCTATATTAACTTTAAGCCCCATAACATTATATAGATGTTTTTCTATATTGAATTTTATATTATTAGCTTCTTTATACGATGTTTCTTCTAAAATTTTATAAGACATATTATTAGTTATTTTACCAACATACAACATTATTACGGTATTTGACAATATAATAACTATTATAACAGGAATCAATATTGCAGATGTAATTTGAAATTTCAATCCTACTTTTTTAATCATAATAAACTCCAAATAAAACTATTTATTATAAATAAAAAAAATTTTATTTATGTGATAGGTAAATATAAACTAAAAAAACCCTAACATTATATAATATATAGTAAAAAAATAAAAAATACAAGCATATAAAATTTTAATGATAAAAAATAAAAAAATGCTTGATTTTTTATCATTCTACTAATAGAATGGAAAAATATATTTTTAAATAATTTATTTAAACAATTTTATTAGATGGAGAAATAATTATGAGTTTCAGAGAAAATAGTTCTTTAAGGAGCGACAGAGTATTAAAAGGTGATGAAAGAGCACCAAACAGATCATTATTCTACTCTATGGGATATACAGACGAAGAATTAAAAAGACCTCTGATTGGAATTATTTCTGCATATAGTGAAATTGTACCTGGACATATACATCTTGATAAACTTTCTCAGGCTGTTAAAGCAGGTGTTTTAATAGGCGGAGGTACTCCTATACTTATACCTGCAATAGGAGTTTGCGACGGAATAGCTATGGGACACTTAGGAATGAGATATTCACTTCCTTCAAGAGAATTAATATCTGATTCTGTTGAAAGTATGGTTATAGCTCATGGTTTAGACGGAGTTGTACTTGTTCCTAACTGCGATAAAATAGTTCCTGGTATGATAATGGGACTTTTAAGAATGAATATACCGGGAATAGTGATAAGCGGAGGAGCTATGCTTCCTGGCGATCACGGCGAAGAAAAAATAAGCTTATCAAATATATTCGAGGCTGTTGGAGCAAAAAAAGCTAATCTTATAAGCGATTCTGAATTAGAAGAATATGCACAGAATACTTGTCCTAGTTGCGGTTCTTGTGCCGGTATGTACACTGCCAATAGTATGAACTGTCTTTCTGAGGCATTAGGTATAGCACTTCCTGGAAATGGCACAATACCTGCTGTTTATTCTGCTAGAACTTTACTTGCTAAGAAAGCCGGTATGCAGGTTATGGAATTATTAAAAAAAGATATAAAACCATTAGATATAATAACTCCTGAATCTTTCAAAAATGCACTTGCTGTTGATATGGCTTTGGGATGTTCTACAAACAGCGTACTTCACTTGCTTGCTATAGCTAATGAAGCAGGAATAGAATTAGATTTAAAAATCATAAATGAAGTAAGCGACCGTACTCCTAACCTTTGTCACTTAGCACCTGCCGGACATAATTACATAGAAGATTTATACAAAGCCGGCGGAATACCTGCTGTTATGAAAGAGCTTGATAAAGGCGGATTTATAAACACTTCTCTTTTAACTGCTACAGGTAAAACAATAGCTGAAAATATAAAAGATGCTGTTAACAAAAACAATAATGTTTTAAGAAATATAGAAAACCCTTACAGTAAAACAGGCGGTATAGCAATACTTTGGGGAAATATAGCTAAAGACGGATGCGTTGTTAAGCGTTCTGCCGTTGCTGATGAAATGCTTGTACATAAAGGCCCTGCTAGAGTATTTGACTCTGAAGAATCTGCAATAGCTGCAATATACGCTGGTAAAATAAATAAAGGCGATGTTGTTGTTATAAGATATGAAGGCCCAAAAGGCGGACCTGGTATGCGTGAGATGTTAAACCCTACTTCTGCACTTGCCGGAATGAAATTGGATAAAGATGTTGCTTTAATAACTGACGGAAGATTCTCAGGTGCTTCAAGAGGTGCATCTATAGGACACGTTTCTCCAGAAGCTGCTAGCGGCGGAGAAATAGCTTTCATAAAAGAAAATGACATCATAAGTATAGACATTCCTAATCATAAAATCAATTTAGAAATCTCTGATGAAGAAATGGAAAAAAGAAGAAAAGAGATTCCTATTAAACCTTTAGAAGAAATTAGAGGCTGGCTTGGAAGATATAGAAAACTTGTTCAGTCTG
>NZ_CALXRN010000057.1 GCF_944390595.1 uncultured Brachyspira sp.
TGAAAGATACTATATTATCATTGTAGAAAGATAATAATTTTTGATAATATGATTTATTGACATATCTTAAAGGAAAAGATAACACAAAGGGCTTGTCTTGATCTGAATAGTCTAATATACATTTAACAGTATAATAAGCAGCCCATTCATAAACGCTTTCATTTGTAATAATGATTCTCATGTATATTCTCCTTTTATTTTATATTTTTTTCTATTTTCATAAATACGGTTTGACTTGATAATCTCAAAGATGATTCATAGTCTGCTATAACTGTAACATCACTATGTTTTTGTAATTTGCTTAAAGGCGAAGAATTACTTATTCCCTGTTCTAAACAATCTCTTAAAGAACATGAATTATCTATTCCAGATGATGTTAACAATACAGTATCAACCATATCTATAAATCCCATACCCATACTAAATACAGTAGTAGGCACTTTACTTTCATCTTCAAATTTATCTTTAATTTCACTTATAGAATGTTCGCTTAAAGTTTTTATTCTAAATAATGAAGATAATGATGACATTCTTTCATTTCCTGCAGAAGTGGAATCAGCTGTAAGCGAATACCATATAACATCGAATCTTCCTATTTTATTTATAATCTCATTTTGCTTCTGCATTTGAGATTCATCTTTACTTCCGTCAAATAAAAATACATTTTCTTCTGGTATATCAATTTTAGAAAGTAAATTTTCTCTTAAAAAATATGCCTTGCTGTTAATATTATTTTGAGACAAGCCTATATATTCTGATTGCTGAAATATAAATATGTTTTTAAAGTTTATTTTGTAATTTTTAATATTTTCTATTATGGCTTTATATATGTCTTTTGTATCATATTCGCTTGAAACAGATATATATAATTTTTCTTTCATTTCCTGCTTTTTTTCTAAAAAATGAAGAATATGCTTAGCTGTAAATGATGTATAATCTTTATATGAATCTGCAATATATATATTCATATAATAAGTCCTTAAGATAACATTAATCTGAACTTATTATAACATTTTCCCTATTTTCTGTATATACTATATTATCTGTTTTATTAGTATCGTTTTCAGAATTATAATCATTGTATATATTGATGTAGTATTGTTTATATCCTGATGTAAAATTTAAATTAGTGCTTGTAAAATTATTAACGGATATATTAGTATTTATAATATTTCTTCTCATAGCAGGAGGAACATTATTTTTAGGCATAGTGCTGATTATAACCCAAGGTTCAAATTTTTTAATATTTTCTTTTGTTGTAACTTCCGCACTGTATAAGGTAACTTGTCCTATATTTGTTTGAATTATATTATAATATATTTCGTCTTTTGATATGACATTTATATACGTATATGAATAATTACCATCAATTATAAATTGATTGTTTTCATTATCAAATGAAATTGGAAGTTTTGAGTTTATATTCCATTTGTATTTATATCCGTGAATATGATATTCTTTAGTTATATCAGGCAAAGCTTCTATATCTTCTTTTATTACTAAAATATTAGGTTTTAGATAGTAAAATCTTCTGTCATAATTTTTTAATGTTACAGGATATATATATTTTTGATCTGCCTTAGAATGTACATAAAACATTTTATAATAATTTGTTGTGTTTGCAATGTATGAATAGCTTCCTGTATTTTCTTCTATTTTATAATCATCTATAGATATATTGTTATGAAAGTCAGCATTTGCAAATTCATTATATTCATTTGTATCAAAATTATATCCAAGTTCATCTATAATAAAATCGCCGTAATTATAATAAACAAAACTCATTCTATCATTATGATTTAGTCCGAAAGAAGGATGAGTATTTACTCCCTTAGCATATACTGCAATATAAGGTTCATTTAAAGCCTTTATATTTTCATTATAAATTGCTGTTTGTATTTTATTAAAGAAATATGTTTCATATTGGAAAACCGGATTAGAAGGTACATTATCTCTAAACTCATAATTATTCCACATTATAACATAAGGCAAATATTTTAGATTAACAGCTTCGCTTTGAGCAAATACAGCATAATTTTTATACAGAGGATTCATATAAATTTTACTCAATAATTCCATAACAGCATTTCTAGCACCTGTATCAAATCTTAATTTGCTTCTGTTATCTATTGCAGTATATCCTATAGGCAAAGTATATCCTGATGGGTATCCGACTATTGATAAATATTTTCCTATATTTGCAAATGATTCCAAGCTAAATGCATCAAATATTCCTACATTTCTTAAAGATAAAGCATAAGTCATAATTGGAAGTATAGTATCAAATGCTTCGCTTATAGAAGATTTAAAACTTCCGTCTTTATCAAACATAGAAAATATCATTCCGTTTACATAGTGCATTGAAAAATAATGCCAATTTAATATTTGCTCCTGATTAACATTTTCATTAAGCATATTAATTGCTATCAATCCCAATGTTGTAATATATTTAATATTATTTTTTGATCTGTATTCTGAAGGGTTTTCTATTAAATAATTATATAAAGCTTCTCCATATTTTATGAATTTTTGCTTCATAAGTACTATTTCTTCCGGAGAAAAATCATTGTACATTAAATCAAAAGGCATAAGCAAGGAATTGGCAAGTATATTAACTGCTTCTATATGACTGTAATTTTCTATATTTGCTTCATCTAAATCAATTATGTCTCTTATCATTTGTTTTATTTCATATTTTAATAAATTATTATTAGGTTCAAATGCTGCTTTTAAAGACATAAGCATGCTATGAGAAGGTAAATTTTCAAAATATAATTTATTAGTATCACCATCATTAGTGTATGATATATTATTTATAGACCATTTGCCCATATTTTCTTTTGTATATAATTTGAATGCATTTAAATTTCTTAGCAGTGTTGATGGCTGAAGTCTTTCCGAACTGTTTAATACATTTAATACGTTTAATGTTTGCTGATCTATAAATACAAAAGGTCTTGGTATATTAAATGTTTTATTAGTTATAGGTGTTATTTTTGTGCTTGAATTATTTATAAAGAAACTAAATATTTTTCTTAAATTTGTGTCTCCGTTTTCATCGAAAGCAATATACCATTTACCGTTTTCTAATTCATTTGTCATGGAAAAAAAAGTGTTGTTTCTTAAAGTATATTCATATCTTTTTGTAAAAGATGGTTCTTTTGATACAGATACTCTAACTAATGGAGATTTTTTATTAATCATAATGAAAGGAGGATTACTTTTTGCTGTATGTCCGCTTTCAGGAAATATTAATGATATATTTTCTCTAACCTTATTCTTTTCTATATATTCAGAAATTGCCACCTTTACAGTATCTTTTGTATCTACATCTCCTATAGTTTCTATGCTTATAGATAATTCTCTTATTTTATTTTTCTCTAAAGGAGGATTAAAGTTTGTAGCATATAATGTAAGATTTATATTTCTATTAACTAATGGATTTTCTATTGATAATCTTTTTGTTATATTATTTTCTTCTGTTTCTATATTCAATTTTATTGGTATATTATCTGTATCAATATTGTATGTAAGAGATATTCCATTATCTATCTTTACAGATTTACCATATTTAAGTTTTATAAATTTAGGGTATTGTTTATTATACTCAGGATATGAAATTGTATATGAATTGTCTTTTTTATCATAAACAGCTTCAATTTCTATATCTGTTATTTTTTTCTGCGAACATGATAAAATGGATATTATCATTAATAGGTATAGTGTTTTTATAAAATTTTTCATTATGCTATTTGCTTCTTTAAATAATTTTTATTCCATTCTAACTCTATGCAATCCTCTTAGATAATAAGTAATATCTTGTATATTTTTATCTATCATCTGTTTATACTCATCAGGTATATTCTGATCTCTTATAAGTTTAAACATCTCTAAACCTTCCTGTAAATTACCGAATAAACTTATTCTAGCAGCATTTCTTAATATCTTTTTATATTTAGAGTAATAAGTATTTTCCGGCATATTATCAAAACCGTAAGTGATAACTAATTTTTTCTCATAATCATCTATGTCATCCAACAATTTCATTCTCATAGTAGGAGTTTCGCTTGCTGGTTTTAATTGTGTTTCAGGCTTAGCTAATTTTGCACTTTCTTTAGGAGCCTCTACTTTTACTGTTATATTAGGCTGCTGTGCTGGTGCTGTTTGTACTGCCTGTGCATCCTGAGGAGCTGCGACTATAGTTTGTCCGCCTGCAGGAGGAGCATATCCTTCATTGATTTCTACACGGCTGTTTTCTATTTTATCAATAATAGTAAAAGGTCTTTTGCCTAAATTTTCATCTTTTGTACTGTCAGAATCTTCTAATCTGTTTTCAACAAGATTTTCTAATTGTTCCGATGCTTTATTTAATCTATCTTCTCCCTCTGATATTATAGGTCTTACTTCCGGTTCTATTTCTTCATTAGCTTTTTCTAATTCTTCTCTCTCTTTCTCTTTTTGTTCTCTGTAATCGTCCATAGCAGCACATAAAAGAGTAGCTAATTTTGTTATTCCTTCTTCTGTTGAAGAATCCATATTTGATAATAAATTTCCGCTTTCTTTTGAGGATAATTCATCATCTTCATAGTCATCAGAAACATGACTTTTTTTCATTGTTGATGCTATGTCTTTAGCTGAACTTTTTATATCGCCTCTTATTTCTTTTAATTTTTCTTCTTCTTTTTTTATAAGTTCTCTTTTTCTATCTAATGCTTTGGATTCTTTTTCTATTTGTTTTAATATTCTTAGGTTTTCTTTATATTGTTCTTTATCTTCTTTTGATAATTTATTTGTATTTTTCTTAGCATTTTTTAAATCTGTTACAGCTTCTTTTAATTTTGCTTTTAACTCTTTTTTCTCTTGTTCTGATTCAACTAACTGCTGTTTTAATGCTTTAATTTCTTTTAATGATTCTTTATCTGTTTTTACAGTTTTTGATGCAGTTTCAGCTTTTGATTTTAATGCTTCTTTTGCTTTTTGTTTTAACTCTTCATTTTTTAATTCTATTTTTCTTTTTTCTTCTTCTAATTTTTGATTAGTTTTTTCTAATTTTTCTAATCTTTTTTGAAGTTTATTAATTTCAGCATTATTAGAAGCCGATGATGTTTTAGCAGGGATAGATTTTTTTGATTCTAAATCCTCTATTATTTTTTTATATTTATCTTCTATTTTTTTCTTTTGTATATCTACTACTTTTTTATATTTTTGATTGAGTTCAGCTATTTTTTCTTCAGACTGCTTTAATTTTAATTTTAATTCTTCAGATAATTCCTTGTATGATATTCTTCCCATTTTAGTATCATCCGTTTTTGAAGTTATTTTAGACTTTTTTTCATCTTTTTTTATTTTTTTTACTGCCATATAAAGTACCCGCCATATATTATAATCCTTATTACTATTAACGGAAATATTAAAAAATACAGTAATAAAAAATATTTTTGTTTTATTAATAAATAATAACATATATTTGTAAAAATAAAATAAAATTATATATTTACATATAGTCTAATTTATATTAAAATATTAGCATACTAGGGGGTAAGATTAATTATGAAAAATATTTTTAATAAAGATAACGTAAAAAACAATCCTAATAAATCAATTATACAATCTATAGATGAATTACTTAGAAGAATATCAAATTTAATTGCTATAACCGGATCAATATTTGCAATATTTGTTTTGCTTATGCAGGTAAGACAAATAAGTATATACAATTTTTATATATACAATTATGATAAGATAATCAATGTAATTACTGTATGTTTTGTGCTTATTCTTATAGATCAAATAAGGATAGCACCAAGAAGGTTATATATAATAGTTCCAATCATACAAATAATTGGATTATTGCTGCTTAATTTTTTCAGTAAAAAATATTATGATTTATATTCTAATAGGGTAATATGGACAATAGCAGGATCGGTACTTTTCTTCCTTATTATAGTTATAAATTGGCTTAGATTGTCATATTCTAAATTTACATTATATCAAATGATTATAGCTTCATTTATATTTGTAATAACATTAGGAAGTTTGCTTTTGTATTTGCCTTTAAGTACAGTAAGCGGAAGACTGCCTTTTGTTGATGCTTTATTTACAGCTACAAGTGCTGTATGTGTTACGGGGCTTAGTGTTATAGATATATCAAAAGAATTTACTTTATTTGGGCAAATAGTTTTAATAACACTTATACAAATAGGCGGGCTTGGTATTATGTCCATTTCTGCTATTGTATTATTGTTTTCTGTCAATAAGGGAAGTGTACAGGATAGAGTTAGAACTTTGGAAATGTTTAATACTCAAAATAAAGATATTATACAATCTACTGTAAAAGTCATTTTTTTATCCACATTTATTATAGAACTTTTAGGAGCAGTTTCTTTATTTACAGTAATGGATACTGATTCTAAATTATCAATGCGTATATTCTCTTCGATATTCCACTCTATAAGTGCATTCTGTAATGCAGGATTTTCACTTTATACTGATAATCTTCATGGATATTATGGAAATATCACGGTTAATGTAACGGTTATGCTTCTTATTACATTAGGCGGTATAGGTTATCCTGTAATGCTTACTATATCAAGAGCATTTATAAATAAAATAAAAGGCAAAAGATATGTATTTGATGTTCAGGCTAGAATAGTTATATATACAAGTGTTTTGCTTATTATTGTTGGAAGTGTATTTATATTTTTTAATGAATACTCAAATGCATTGAAAGATTTAACATTGAAGGAAAAGATATTAGTTTCATTATTCCAAAGCGTAAGTCCTAGAACGGCCGGTTTTGAAACAATAGCTTATAATTCTATGAGCAGTGTTACTATAGGGGTTGTAATATTTTTAATGTTTGTAGGTGCTTCTCCTAACAGTACAGAAAAAAAAAAAAAAACTACTACATTATTCGTATTTTTCTTCTCAGTTATAACTGCTGTTTTTAACAGACCGTATATTGTTGTTAATGGAAGAAAAATAAAAGATAATACTGTTAATAAATCTGTTGCTATAGTTACGCTTGCGATATCTATTTCTGTATTAGCTTCATTTATAATGTTTTATATAGAAAAATCTCCAACTATGCTTCCTATATTGTTTGAAGTTGTATCAGCTATAAGTACAGTAGGACTTTCTCTTGGAATAACACCTACAGTTACTGTATGGAGTAAATTAATACTCATAGTTTTAATGTTTATAGGACGTGTAGGATATCTTACATTATTTATGAGTGTAGGTTCGATAGATCAGGGTAAATATGGAATAATAGATTTACCTACAAGCGAAGTTACTATAGGTTAATATATTAAATAATTGTTATTAGCAGAAGTATATTTTTTATATTATATAATCATCAGCAATTTTTCTAAGCCTTTTATTGCCAAGCACATGAAAGTGTCTTAGTTTTCTTAAAGTTTCGCTTGAAAATGTTGTTATAGGGACATAAACTATTTCAACAGAGTTTTGTTTTGCAAATTCTCTCAATATAGATGATGGAGGAGTAGGAGCAACATAACCTAAATACTTGTCAACTGAATATATTATAGCTGTATATAAAAGTAAATCAGCATAGTTTCTAACAGTACCTTCTTTTTTTAATTGAGGATATATTCTCCAAACATCATGCGGAGCCTGAGGAGGCATTAAAGAAGCATATCCTCCAAAATAGCATTTTGATATTCCAGGTCCTACAAGAGTATTTCCAGGTTCTGTAGAGTATAATATTAAGTCGCTGTCATCATGTGCTTCACTATACCATACTATATTCCAATCATATTCTTCATCATGGGCATCATCAAAAATTACTACCATGTGTCCTATATTGCCTTTAATTTTAGGTATCTCTTTAACATATATTTCATTCTTATAATAATTTCTTATAGTTTCACGCATATCAATACCGTCTTTTATGCTTACTGTAAAAGGTTCAATTTTTGCTTTATCTTCTGTAAGCATATTTCTTATTTTATCTCTTAAGATATTCATATGCTTTTCCATCAGTATATCTTCAGGTATATGAGAAAGTAAATTTGTTCTTTTATTCCAAACATCTTCCCATTCTCCTTCATATTTTTCACTTGGGCGTGTTGTTACATGAACTTTTTTAAAAGATGTTCTCCATACATTATCATATTGATGAAGCTTAATTTTTTTATCTTTTAACAAGCCTTCCATACCATTGGTGCTTGGATCTCTGTTTAATTTTATAATAGGGTAGTTTTCATCTTCCTCTATATAGTGAGGATAATATTCCATACCTTCCATTACTTCCAAAGCATAATCATTATTTATCATGCATTTAGCTGCTGTAAGCATGTCTATATAATCCGGTATTATATAATTGTCAATCAGGCATAAATTTCTTAAATATTTCATCATATTTTTTTGCTGCAGCATTGATATAGGAAGTTTGTATCTTAATTTCGCCTCTTTGAATATTGTTTCTATTATATGCACTTTATCAAAATTTTCTAATTCGCCGTTTCTATATAATTCATACATATATGTTGTAAATGGAAATTCTCCAAGCATTTTATTTAATGATTCTTTATGTACATTATATATTTTAGGGTCTGCATATTCTTCATCATTATTATTTATATATTCTTTGATTTCTTTATTTTCATCTAATTTTTTCAAAATAGAAACCATATTCTCCCAGTGGGACATACCTATAACTAGAAGTATTTTATTGTATTTTTTTGAGAGTTCATGTAGGTTTCTAGCCATGTAAATCTCTCTTTCTTCGTCAGTATAATCTTTATGGAATATGTATTTTGATTTTACTTCTGTATAAAATTTTTCAAGCCCAATATTTTTCATAATATAATCATCAGGCATAAGATAGTGGGAATTGGAATTAATAGAAGTAATATCTTTATCAATAGGAAAAAAAGGAATTTCCTCATCTATTGCAAGCCTAACAGCTTCTATTATTGAATCGCATGGATCTATTGGAATATAAACAGCTTCATTATTGATTTCTCTTATAATTAAACTTATGATAGGCAGTCTGCTTACAGCTTCACGCAATGAATCTGTAAAATTAGCAGGATGCTCAACTGCTATAATATCCGGTTTAAATTTATCAAAAGCTTCCCTTACAGCCATAGAAAAATATACTCTTGAATGTATAGAGGGAATAGCTAATATATTTTTATATCTTAAAATATTTGAATTTATATCCACCGCTATTGTTTTGTTCATTATTTTAATTCCTTTAATAGTTAAGGAATGAATCTATTATATTGTCAAGATCGCTTGAATCCTGTAAGTAATGAGAACATACTTCGCAAGTATCAGAAGGTATTTTTCCTTTAATCAATAAATCTGTTCTAAATGAATAGCATGATGGTCCAGGAAGTTTTCCGCTAATAGCACATACTCTCACATTTATAACATTCTCAGGTCTTTTATACCAAGTAGGCTTAACTTCTTTTAATGCTTCCACCATATATTTACCCCATATAGGAGCTGCAACTCTTCCTCCAACTTGGTTATTGCCTAAAGAATATTTGAATGAGTCAAAACCAATCCATATGCCAGTTGTAAGTTCCGGAGTATATCCTACGAACCAAGCATCTTTCCAGTCATTTGATGTTCCAGTTTTTCCGGCACCCATTCTAGTAAATTTTGCCTCATACATTGCACTTGTAGCTGTACCGCCTCTTAAAACTCCTGTTAATATATCGCTTATCATATAGGCAACTTCTTTACTAATAACTTGTTTAGGGCCGCCTCTTAATGTTATTTGTTTTTTTAATTCATCTTCAAAATTATCAATAACTATTCCATATCTGTCAGTAACATATCTTACAAGTATAGGCTCAACTTCTTTTCCTTCATTGGCAAATTCAGCAAAACCTGTTGTAAGTTCAAGAGGAGTAAATAATCCGGTACCAAGCCCCAATGTTAAATCAGGGTTAAACATTCTTTTAGATTTTTCAGAGTCCGGCTCTGCATTAAATATCGGTTCTACATATCGTATAGCATTTGTAATTCCTACATAATTTAGTACATTTACTGTTGCTATATTTAATGATGCTGTTAATGCATATCTTAAAGTAACATCTCCTTTAAAATTTCCTGAATAGTTTTTAGGTATCCAAACATCTCCTTCTTCTCCTTCTTCAGGAACAAATCCAATAGGTGCATCGCTTACTATAGTTGCAGGATTGTAATTAGTAACATCCATGGATGCTGCATATACGAAAGGCTTGAATGAACTTCCTGCCTGTCTTCTAGCCTGAGTTGCTCTGTTAAACTGATTTCTCGCTGTAAAACCTGAACCTCCTACCATAGAAACTATATATCCGTTTCTAGGATCTATTGCCACTAATGCACCTTCTATTTGTCTTGAAAGTTCTGCCTCATCAGCTCTCATAACATCCATACTTATATCATTAACTTCTTCCATACCGAATATATCTGAGAATAATGCTAATGGAGGAGTAGTATGTTTATTTAATATATCTCTTACAGCAATATTAAATTTATTATATGCACTGTCTTCCGGTAAATTAAATAGTATAGAAAGCATTCCTACTTTATCTATGGTTGCTCTATCGTAGATCTTTATTACATCCATAGATCCGCCTTCATATTTATTATTATATTCTTCTAATGCTTCAGTTAATAATTTCTGTGCGGCTTCCTGTTTATCTATGTCTATAGTAGTATATATTTTAAGTCCGTCTTCTTTTAATGCTTTTTCTCCATATATATCTACAAGCTGTCTTCTTACATATTCAGTTACATAAGGTGCTCTGTCTATTGATGCACTGTATGCAGTTGATCCTCTTCTTCCTATCTTTCCAGTGTATGTTTCCCAAAATTCTTTATGAGCTCTTTGAGCCTCATCTCTGCTTATAAATTTTAAATCAGCCATTCTGTTAAGTACAACTTTATGTCTGGCTATTGATATATTAGGGTTATTTATAGGAGAATAGGCATTAGGTGCTGGAGGAAGTGTGGCTAGCATAGCACATTCTGCTAAATCTAAATTCTGAACATCTTTATTGAAGTAAAATCTGCTTGCTGCCTGTACTCCATAAACAGAATGCCCAAAATATATTTGATTGAAATATAAAGTTACTATTTCTTCTTTTGTAAGTCTTTTTTCTATCTGAAAAGTAACCCATATTTCTTTTAATTTTCTCATTATAGTTCTTTCGCTTGATTTCAATACTATATTTCTTGCAACCTGCTGAGTTAATGTACTAGCACCTCTAACTCTTCTGCCTGTAATCATATTGCCTAAAGTTCCTCTGAATATACCAATAATATCGATTCCGAAATGCTTCATAAAGTTATTATCTTCCATAGATATTATTGCTTCTATTAATTGAGGAGGTAAATCTTTATATTCTACTAAAGATCTTTGTTCTGTAAAAAATTCAGATATAACTTCACCTTTTATGTCGTATATTTTTGTAGGTATTGTTGGTTTGTATAATTCAACGGCTTGTACATCAGGCTGAATTATAATATCTGATACTAGAAATGCCAACACAAATGTATTTATTACAAATATTACCGCAATTACTATTATGTAAAATTTCCTGAATTGTTCTATATTTATTTTATTGTATTTTTCTGAGATTGTTTTTAAAAATTTCAATTTATTTATCCTATATTATATATTTTTTATATTATACTAATAATCATTTAATTAATCAATATATTTTTTTTATTTTTATAAATGTTTAAAAAACTATATAACAAAACACTCTATGAAATTAGGGTATTTCATAGAGTGAAAGTAATGGGTTTGTATATATATCTTAAGAGTGCAACAAATGACGTTTGTAGCTATACTATATATAACATAATATAGAAGAAACCGTAAAATATATTTAATCTATTAAATTAAAAAGTAACACTTCATTATCTGACGTTTTTATACATAAAGTATTTTTATTATAGGATATGTAATTAGCTTTATTAAGAAGTTGCATATACTTATCTTCAGCTTTCATATCTTCTTCAGGACCTGCCATTAATGTTGATATTCCTTTTTTACTTATTATTAATTTATTATCTTTTATTTCAAATGGTATGCTGTAATTATTAACTCCTGATTTTCCTACAAATGAATTATTAGTTATGGATAAAGTTATTTCAGTACCTTCAAACATATTTGATAATTTGAATTTTTTTCCTGCATGCTCATTAACATCAAAATAATCTTCTATAAATTTTAATATTGTAGAATCATTAGCTATTATGTGTAATTCTTTTCCTTTAAGATACATATATTTTGCATTTTCTATATAATTAGCAAATTCAGCTTCAGCTCTCATATTTTCTTCAGGACCAGCCATTCTAGTCATTGCCAAACCATTAAATTTAACTTCGCATCCGTTTATATTAGTATAAGAGCTTCTATATGTGTTAACTCCTGAAAATCCATTAACATTATTATTTGTACCATAAAAAGACATAGTTATCTGTACATTTGGGTATTTGTAAAAATTATGAAGTATAAAACTTCTTCCAAGCAGTTTATTGTCAGAAATAGAATTATCTTTAAATATCAATTTTTCTCCGGATTTTGTTGTTATTTCTAAATTTGTTATAGATAATGTTATATTGGATGCTTCAGAAAGCAATGCTGTAAAATCTCTTTCAGCATTCATATTTTCTTCAGGACCTGCCATCATTGTTGATCCCAATGCTCCTATTGCAATACTATTTCCATTAGTAAGAGTGTATCCTGCAAAATATCTATTAACACCGGAAAATCCATAAATACGGTTGGTATCAAAACCTATTGTTATTCCAATATTTGTATACTTATTTTCAAGTATAAATTCTCTGCCGTACAAATCAGCATAAGTTATATCTTTTTCTTTAAATACCAATTCTTTATTTTCTGATGTTTTCATAATTAGTTCTCCATTGTTAATAGATACAGAATTAATTGTTGCTAAATCATTTAAAAAAGTTTGTTCATTTTTCATATCTTCTTCAGGACCTGCCATCATTGTTGATCCTATATTAGTTCCTATAACTATATTGTTATTAGTGACTGTGAATGTTGTGAAATACCTGTTTACACCTGAATCTCCATATACATTACTGTTTTCAAAATTAATTTGTATTTTTGGATTGCTCACCAAATAGTATCCTTTGCCGTTAATAACTGCAAAAATATTATTCTGAGTCTGTGTTTTTGCTGTAGAGCATGATATAAAAAATATTAGTGTAGATAGAATTAATAATAGTGTTTTTTTCATTTTATTTCCTTTCTTATTTAAATATGTTGTTGTATTATAAACAATGGGCTTATGATTAAATCACAAGCCCATCAATAATAGTGTTAGGAGTCTGATAATAATGAATAATTGCTTTCTTAATTAAATATCAAAATTTCATTTTATAAATTAATCGTTTCTTTTTGTCTTTAGTAATTAAAATTAGATTATCATTCTCCAAACTTATTTTATATACATCATTAAATAAGTTTATATATTTATCTTCTTCAGTATTTTCTATTTTTAAATCTTTAATAGATATTTTGTCATCATTTATTGTGTATGAAGAATAATATCTATTACTATTATTATAACCATATATATGATTTTTAGTAAAACAAATAGTTATATTTGAATTATTAAATGTATTTTTTAATTTAAACTCTTTGCCATTTAAATAATGTATTGATAGATTAATTTTTTCCCTAAATATTAATTCTTTATTATCTTTTGTTTTTATAGTTAAAATATTTCCTTTGATATCAATATTTTCAGCATTTGACAGCATATTTAAATATTCATTTTCTATTTTCATTAAACTATTAGGACCTGACATTTTAGTAGTTGAAATATTTTTTATTTCTATATTTTTGTCATTCAAAGAAAAAGATGCATTATATTTGTTTACAGTACTTTTTCCTTTTATTGTGTTTTTCTCAAAGACAATAGTTATATTTTCATTTTTGTATAAATTATCCAAAATATATGTTTTTTTATCTAGTATATTTATATACGGTTCTTTGTGTCCGTTATTTGCATATACTATTGAAACAATAAATAAAAAAATAATACAGATTAATTCTAATTTTTTTATCATCTATCAAATGTTATCCTAATAATATTTATTTTTATAATAAACTGTTTAAAAAGTTTAATGGTAAAATATAAAATTTATTATATTAGCATTAATATTAAAAAAATATCAAAAAAATTATTTGCAAAAAAGAAAAAATAAGTTATCATATTACAGTTTACATAATAAAATCCGATAACTTATATTGCAGGTTAACTATTTATGGACAACATAAGAGAGGCTCATATAGAAGATGCTGAAAAAGTAATAAGATACATAATAAAAGCGTCTGATGAAACTGATTTTATGCTGTCTGGTTCCAACGAAAGAGAATTAGATGTAAAAAAAGAGGAGGAATTTTTACAAAGTATACAAAAAAGCATAACTACAAAGATGTTTTTATATGAAATTGATACTGAAATAGCAGGAATATGTAATTTAAAAGGTATTGATAAGGTTAGGGTAAAGCATAGAGTTAATCTTGGCATAAGTGTACTAAAAAAATATTGGGGAAAAGGTATAGCTAAGAAATTAATTCTTAATGCTATAGAGTATTGTAAAAATAATTCTATAAAAAAAATAGAATTAACTGTCAGAACTGATAATGAAAGGGTATTAACACTATATAGAAATATAGGTTTTGTAGTGGAAGGAGAGTTAAAAAAAATTTTTTTGTATAGATGGAGTTTATTATAATTGTTATATGATGGCTTTATTTATTTGAAATAAATGCTGTATAAAAAATTTTTGTATACTGTATTGTTACTGTAAAGAATGTTTATTTTATTATTTGGAATATAAATTAGTTAACATAATACTTGACTATTTTATGATAATATGTTAACTTTATTTCCAGTTATAAGGATTATCGTTTTTAGAAGAAAAAAAATTATAAGATTGGAGTTCTCAAATGCGAAAGTTTATTACGGTATTTTTGGTGTTATGTTTACTTATGCCTGTAGTAGCTTATGCTCAAGATAATACCCAAATACCGATACCAACTATAGGTTTAAATGTAGCTCAGGCACAAACTCCTCAGCAGGTAAGTTTAGGACTTCAAATATTATTTCTTTTGACTATATTATCATTGTCTCCGTCTATTATAATAATGACAACAAGTTTTATAAGAGTGTCAATAGTATTAAGTTTTGTACAAAGAGCATTATCGCTGCAGGAGACTCCTCCAAGGGCATTAATAATGGGTCTATCTTTATTTTTGACATTTTTTATAATGATGCCCACTTTAACGCAAGTAAATAATGAAGCACTTCAGCCTTATTTAAATGGATCTATAGGTGTTAATGAATTATACAGCAGAGGGATACAGCCTATAAGAATGTTTATGTTCAACTCTTTAAGAGGTGAAAATGGTATGAAGAGTTTGGATTTGTTTTTAAGTATAAGCAATACTGATGTAAGGCTTAGAGAGATTCAAACGGTTGATGATTTGAACAGAATTCCAACAATAGTCGTCATACCGGCGTTCATTATAAATGAACTTACTATAGCATTTAAAATGGGTATATATTTGTTTATCCCATTTATTGTTATAGACTTGGTTGTTGCTTCTGTTCTTATGGCTATGGGTATGATAATGCTTCCGCCTATTATGATATCTTTGCCGCTTAAGATAATATTATTTGTGGCAGTTGATGGATGGAAACTTTTGATACTTCAGATAGTACAAAGTTTTAGATAAAAATTATTTGGCAATTTTATATGGGTAATATATTTTAAGGAAATATTATGAGTGATACTTCGATTATTGTTTTGGTTCAGGAAACTTTATGGGTATTTATGCTTCTTTCTGCTCCTGTTTTGGGTATATCAATAATAGTAGGTTTGATAATATCAATACTTCAGGCTACTACAAGTATTCAGGAACAAACATTAACTTTTGTTCCAAAAATGATAGCGATGCTTGCTGTAATATATATATTGGCTTCTTGGATGCTTAATTATACTAGTGCATTTACAGTGAGATTATTTAGTATATTGCCAACTATAGCAAGATAATTATAAATAGATTAGGTTAAGGATAATGGATAATTTTGTTAATTTCTTTCAGATTTACCTGCTCATTATGGTAAGATTCATAGCTATTCTTATGGTAGCTCCATTATTCTCTTCTAATGTTATACCTAATAGTATAAAGATGGGATTGGCATTTATTGCTACAGCTGCTATATTTCCGTTGGTTGCTGATATAACAGTTCAGGCTGCTCCTACATTTGTTGAGTATTTCTTAACTCTTGTAAATGAGGCTCTTATTGGTATATTGATTGGATTTTTAATGTCAATAATATTTGCTGCTTATCAAGTTATGGCGAATTTCTTTGAAATACAGATGGGATTTGGTATATCCGAAACTGTTGATCCGATATCTCAAGTTACTGTTCCAGTATTGGGACAGCTTCAGTCTTTAATAGTAATATTAATATTTATAGCCATAGACGGACCTAGCTGGGTTGTAAGAACTTTGTTTTATAGTTTCAAATCTGTCCCAGTATTAAGCGATGCTTCCAAAGCTGTTTTCATGTCATCGTTTAATGGTGTTGTAGATAGAATGATATATTATATGAGTTCATTATTTTCTATAGCACTTTCTCTTGCATTACCTATAATGCTTACATTATTTTTATTATCATTGAGTTTGGGATTATTGGCAAAAGCAGCGCCTCAAATGAATATTTTGATGCTTGGTTTTCCTATGCAGATAGCTGTTGGAATAATAACTTATTATATATTAATACCGGTTTTAGTTTCTAATTTTATGAAAATATTGGAATACACTATATCTGATGTAAATAATGTAATTACTTTCTTATCCGGAGGTACTATATGAAAAATATAATATCTTCAATATTAGAAATATTAATTATATTCAAAGCAAGAATTTACAGAAAATATTTACGTATAACAGGTAAAGGCTACATATTAACATTATTTGCATCTCCTGAAGATGAAGGAAGAACAGAACTTCCTACAGAGAGAAAGAAAAGAAAAGCAAGAGAGGAAGAGGGACGCGTTGTAAACTCAGTTGAAATAAATCAAACTCTTGTTTTAGCAGTTACAATAGCTGTAATAGCACTTCTTACAACATACTTAACTGATACAGTGTCTAAATTTTTTATGACAATATTAAATAAGATATCAACAGCAGACACCG
>NZ_CALXRN010000058.1 GCF_944390595.1 uncultured Brachyspira sp.
AGATGAGAAGTGTATGGTCTATATCATCGCCATCAAAAAGTGAAAAACTGCATGGAAAACACCCTACACAAAAACCATTACAATTATTAACTAGAATAATTTTAGCTTCAACAAAAGAAAATGATACCATTCTAGATCCTTTCAATGGCTCTGGTACCACAGGAATTGCATGCAAAATATTAGGAAGAAGAAATTATATAGGTATAGAAATAGATAAACATTATATAGAACTTACAAATAAGCGTCTAAAAAGTATTGATAATGAGGAGGCTTTTTTATGAATGATATAAAAATAATAAACAAATACTTTACTAATATTGGTAATAGAAAAGATATAAAAAATAATGTAATTAAAGAATTTTTAAATGAAGAACCTGGCAATGAAAACAATTCATCTAAATATAAATACATAGTTGAAAATACATTAGAAGGATCAAATATTTATTTACAAAGACCTGGTAGATTTAATAGAGGTGTCGATTTTGTTATTTATACAGATAATATAAATTTTGCTGATGTAAACAAAAGAAAAAGAAGAAATCCAAAACATAATGATATATTAAATGATTTACAAAAAAAGAAAAATGAATCAGAAAATAAATTTTTTCAAGTTAAATCCATGATAGATGATATATATAATTGTAAATCAGACGTTAATCTTGATGATTGCAAAAAATTAAAATTTAATACTGGTTTTTCAGTAGAATTAGTTTTAAAAATATTAAAATGGATGTTTATAGAACAAGATATAACATATTGGAATTATTCTGGAAGAGAAAAATTAAAAAAAGAGATAGATAAAATATAATTAATATAAAAACTATCAAATTGCCGATATAATCATAAAATAATTATATTAATTAATATATATAATACTCTTGTGAAAATATAATAACTTTGTTTTTTGAAAAAAGAAATAATGAATATTTAATTTGGGAATTTAGATTTAAAGATATTAATAATTATAACAGTATTTATTTATACAAAGAAGCTAAATATTATACTGCCAAATAAAATTTATTTATCAGTAATATCGGCATTCTTCTGCCATTTGTTTGATTTTAAATAGTACATGCTGAATAAAGTATTTATTATATAGCATATTCCCATAGAAAACCATATACCCATAAGTTCAAATCTTGGGGATAATGTGTATGCTAATATTGTTCTTAATACAAGAGTTGTAGAAGTTGTAAATATCATTATAACAATAGTTTTTCCTGCTCCGTTAATTACTCCATTGCATACAAACATAATAGAATAGAAAATAAATATAGGCATTATAGTATAAATATAGCTTTTCGCATATTCAAAAACCTGCATATCTTTTGTAAACATTCTTATAAGAAGATAAGGATTAACAACAGAGAATATGCTCATAACAGATGATATTATAAGTCCTATTATAATACCGCTTTTTAAAATTTCTTTAACTCTTTCTATCTTTTTAGCTCCAATATTTTGTGCAGACATTGTCATAACAGCATTACCCAAAGCAGCTATAGGCATAATAAATAGTGACTCTACCCTATTTACAATAGCAACAGTTGCACTCGCTGCTTCTCCGAAACTGCTGATAAGTCTTGTAATTATAAGCCAGCCGAATGATACTATAAACTGATTAAATGATATTGGAATGCCTAATTTCATTATTTTTTTTGTCATTTCTAAATCAAATGTAAATATAAAAGGATTAATCTTTATAAAACTGTTTTTAAATTTTAAATAAGTTGTACTGATTAATACGGAAGTAAATTGAGAAATAACAGTAGCGATAGCAGCACCTTTAAGTCCCATAGCAGGGATTATCCAAAAACCTTTTATCAGTATAGGGTCTAATATTATGTTAAGTACAGATGATACAATTAAAAATATTAAAGGTCTTACACTATCTCCTACAGCCCTAAGTATTGAAGATATAAAAAAGTAAGCATAAGCAAAAGGCAAACCTATTATTGATATTCTTAAATAAATTAAAGCCATATCCATAGCATCTGAAGGAGTGTTCATTATAATAAGTATCTGTCTTGAAAATATAAGCATTAAAGAACCAACTGTAAAAAGTATAATGACTCCTAATGTAGTAGATACTTTTATTACATGGCTTACTGTATCATAATCTTTGGCTCCGTAATACTGAGAAACTATAACCCCATTAGCCATATTAACACCGAAGGCAAAAGAACCTATAAGCAGCATTATTGGGAAACTTACAGCGACAGAAGATAGTCCTAGAGGCCCTATAATATTGCCTATCCAAATACTGTCAACTATATTATAAACAACACTTAATATATTAGAAAGCAGTATTGGTATAAGAAGTTTTATAAGAGTAGGAACTACTTTTTCTTCTGTTAAATCTGTGCCTATATGATTAGCCATATATTTTATAACCTCAAATTAAACTCGGTCTATTATAAACTATATGATAATTAATTAAATAGAAAAATATAAAATTTATAAAACGCACGGTTAAGTAGTTATATTTATAATGAAAATTAGAATTATAATCAGTATAAAATAAGATAACATTATTCTGCGTGCGGTAAATTCGTACTAATTTTTTAAAAACTAGGGTGGGCAAATGTAATTAATTTTTAAAACTTAATTACATACCCCGCCCTTTAATATATACTGAAAATTTTTGAGTTTGTCAATCAATACACTTTATGTAGAATTATCAACTTTTTTGCCGCACAAAAAAGTTGCAAAAAACGCAATTGCTAGAACTTTATATTTTAAGAATAT
>NZ_CALXRN010000059.1 GCF_944390595.1 uncultured Brachyspira sp.
CTTGACTTGACTTGACTTGACTTGACTTGACTTGAGAATTAAGTCTTAAATTATTAAAGTTATAATTATTCATATTTAGTATTATATTATATTTTTGTTATAATGCAAGTTTTATTTATAAATAAAAATAAACTATATATGTGAAGTAAAAAATAATATTCCCTATAAACTATTCCTTGTAATTACAAAATGAAATTATATAATACAATTTCATTTATGGTGTAAATACTTTTATTTAATTCATTTATAATAAAAATAAATTTTTTTGTGTGTGAATAATAGTTAACGATCTAAAAAACATTATGGCGGGTGCAGAAATATCTATTTAAGCTGTAAAGAAATTAAAACAAAAATGGCTAATTAAAATTATAAAAAATAATGGGCGGGGTATGTAAATAAATTTTTAACTTAAATTATATACTCCCTTAAAATATATCGCTTTAAATATAACTAAATAATATTAATTCTGTTTTGACTTAATTATCAAGCTATAATTAATAACGTATTATTAATTATTTATACTGCCGCCTCTTGATTGTTTTCTAAAGCATGTTTCTTTTTCATGGTTTTATAAATGTATATGTACATTATACCCGCTAATATTATCGATACTATATCCGCTATAGGCTGAGCCCATATTATACCGTTAATTCCGAAAAACTTAGTTCCTATCACTATAGCCGGAACAAATGCTATGCCCTGTCTGCTTAATGAAAGTACTAAAGAAGGCAAAGCTTTTCCTAATGCCTGAAATGTAGACATGAATACAAATTGAAAACCTATTATAGGAGCAACAGAATAACTAGCCATTAAAAACTTAACTCCGTATTCTACAACTTCGTCATTATCTATAAATATTCTTATAGAATGACTTGCAAGCAGAAACGCTGATGATAAAAATATAAAACCTAATATAAAACTTACTAAGCATGAAAGTTTTATTGCCGCATTCATTCTTTTATAATTTTTAGCAGCAAAATTATAACCAATGAAAGGCTGTATACCCTGAGCAAGTCCTATAAATACTAAAATAACAAGCATAAATATTCTTTGAGATACTCCAAGTCCTGCCACTACATTATCATTGTATCCGGAAGCAAAGTTATTTATTAATATATTAGCACAGCTCATAAGTACATTATTTATAAATACAGGAAGTCCTATAGCAAAAACATTTTTTAATATATCATCATGCATAGAAAAATCTTTTAACTTTACAGATAGAAATGTGCTTTTTTTAGCTATATGCCAAATATAATAAAATGTAGAACATGCATTTCCTATTATTGTAGCCCAAGCAGCACCTGCAACCCCCATCTTCATATAAAGTATCATTATAGGATCTAATATTATATTAATAACCGTACCCAATATCATTCCTATCATAGCCTCTTTGGAAGAACCTTCCGAACGCACTATCTGTCCCATAGACATCTGGCAAATAACAAAAATAGCTCCGAAAGCAACTATCATTAAATAATCTTTGGCAAATTGGTATGTATTGATACTAGCTCCGGATAATTTAAGTATCTGCTTCATAAATATTAAAAATACAGTCATACATACTAATCCTGTAGCTACGCTTGCAAAAAATGCAAATGAAGAAGTTTGCTTAGCCTTATCATAATTTTTAGCTCCTAAACTTCTTGAAATATATGAAGCTCCTCCTATGCCGTATATAGCACCAAAAGCCATAAGCAGCAAATATATTGGCATAGTTAATGACACTGCCGCAACTTGATTGGGGTCATTAGTTTTACCAACAAAAAAAGTGTCAACCATATTATAAAATACATTTACCATCATGCCAAAAATAGTTGGAAGTGCTAATGTTATTAATGCCTTATATACTGGGTAATTCTCAAATACTTCTATTTTTTTATCGTTATCATTCATAATTTAATTTCCATATTTAATTTAATCAAAAGCAATGTATTATATCACATATATTTTATATTTCAAGTACATTAAATACAAGATTAAAAATTATTCAGCATAATTACATACACATAATTATATATTTTATATATCCCGCCCGCCCACCCTTTAGTTAAACAAGCATTTTTGAAAAATAAGCCAAGAAATTGAAATAAAAATATTATTAATATTTTTTCTATACTTTTTATTTAAATCTAATCATTGCATTATAATATTTTGTATTGTACAATTATAAAAATTATGTCTATTTTCTTTAAAAGTGAAAGAGTTTATATAAATGAAAAAAAATAATAAAGATAATAACAATTTTGAATCAGATTTTTCACAAAGCATAAAAGAAAATATAATGTTTTTTCCTATAAGGCATCATTCTCCAGCCTGCTCTTATCATTTAAAGAATATTATTGAAGATTTTAAACCTGAAGCAGTACTTATAGAAGGTCCAAGCGATTGTAATAATTTAATGGAATATATGGTTGAGGAGGACACTAAAGCCCCTTTCTGTATTTATTCAAGCTATATTGATAATGATAATGAAAAATACAGATGCTATTATCCTTTTTTAGATTATTCGCCTGAGTTTGCTGCTATAAAAGAGGCTCATAATAGAAATATTTACTGTGCTTTCATTGATATGCCTTATGCATCAATGATAGAAAATGCATATCTTGAAACAGATGATAAAAATAATAATGAAGAAAATGATAATGAAGACTTGGAAGATGCAAAAAGTAATCAGGATATAAAAAAGAAGAAATTAATATCTGTATACGATGATGATGACAATAAATTTAATGTTAATACCTATACAGTTGAACTCACCAAAAAGGCAGGACTTAGAAGTTTTGCGGAACTTTGGGAGAGGGATTTTGAAATAAACGGAATATTAAAAAGCAGTATTGATTTTATTAAAAGTGTTTATGCTCTTGGTTATTATATGCGTTTGATAGAAGATGAGGATTTAGAGACTCGAAACAGAGAATATGTAATGGCCAAAAATATTTATGAGGCATTAGAGAAATATAATAAAGTTCTAGTAATTACAGGAAGTTTTCACACGAAAGGCATAATAGATAAATTAAAAGATTGTAAAACTATAGATAAAGAATGTAAATCATTAAAAAAGTATATAGTTTCCAATTCGTCTAATTATTTAATACCTTATTCATTTGAAGAAGCAGACAGCAGAAGAGGATACAGAGCAGGCATAGAATTTCCTGCATTTTATGGCTTTGTGTATAAACAATTAGAAAGCTCTAAAGAGAATTTGAATGAGGCATTTTTGAATGTAGTGCAGTCATTTATTATAAAGGCGGCAGGAATAGACAGACATAATCATAATGTTACAATTCCTGACTGTATCAATGCTTATTATATGGCTGTTAATCTTGCCAAATTAAGAGGAAAAGAATCTGCTGGTGTTTATGAACTTATAGATGCGGCTAAAAGTGCTTTTGTAAAAGGGGAGATATCATTAGAAAATACAAGCAATCTTGATTTGATGTTAAAACTTCTTTCCGGTATTTCTAATGGGCAGGTATCTTCTAAAAGTATTATTCCGCCTGTTGTAATTGATTTTAGAAATAAATGTAAAGAGTATAGAATAAAAATAGATAAATCGGAAGAAACTGAAACTGTACTTGATATTTTAAAAAGTAAAGATCATTTTGAAAAAAGCAAATTTTTTCATCAAATGCATTTTTTGAATGTTAATTTTTGTAAATTAATAAGAGGCCCTGATTACGTTAATAAAGTTAATAAAAACTTAGCACGTGAGACTTGGAAATATGAATATAAAACAGCAGTTGAAGCATTATTAATAGATAAATCAGTATACGGAGTAACAATAGAAGAATTAGCATCAAATATTATAATAGAAAAACTTAATTCTAATTTGGATGCTGGAGAAGTTTCTAAACTTATGATAGAAGCTAATGTTATGGGGCTTTACGGATTTTTAATAAATAATTATTCAGCAATAGAAAAAATAATATTTACGGACAGTAATTTTATAAGTCTTTGTACCTGCTTAAATAATTTATCATATTTAGCTAATATGGAGATTATTAATGATAACTTATCTAAAGACAGAGAATCTTTATTTGGTAATTATGATATACTTCCAATAATAGAAAATATAGCAAAACAGGTATTTGTACTTTCTGTAGTTAATATGGATTCTATGAAGAATTTACAGGAAGAAGAGGCATTAAAAAATTCTCATTATATAAAAAATTTATATTCATTTACTTTAGAACATCCAAGCTGGTGCGATGCTGATATACTTAATGATAAAATAGATTCAATGCTTGAAAGCACTTTCGGAAGCTCTCATATATATGCTGTTTGTCTGGCAGTTAAATATAAATCCGGAAGATTTACTATAGAAGAGTTTTCCAGCATAATTTCTAATTTTTTAGAATCATCTTCATCTGATATTTTAGCTTATTTTTTATCCGGTATATTCTTAGTTGCTAGGGACATACTATTTATAAATAATGTTATTATAGACAGTATAGATAATATTGTAAAAAAATTGGATGAGGATAAGTTTATAGAAATTGTACCTAATTTAAGGTATGCTTTTACAAATTTAAGTCCTTTAGAAATAGACCGTTTGTCTGAAATTATAGCTTATATGTATGGCACTAAAGTAAATAATATGATGGATAATGCGGATATTTCTGTTGAAGAAATGCAGAAAGCTATGTCTATAGATGAAAAAGTTTTTACATTATTGATTGATACTTTAAAATAATAATGATAAAATACGATATTATTAATATATTTTGATATTTAGGTTTTTTTATGAGTGATAAAGACATTAATAGTTTTTTTAAGGAAGCATACAGTGCTTTCAATTTGAAGGATTATAAATTAGCTATAGAATATTTTACAGAAGTTATTAAACTTGATTCTAATATTTCTGAGGCTTATTATAATAGAGCTACTGCTAAGGCTAATTTAGATGATCATAAAGGGGCTATTGAAGATTATACTTGGGCTATTAATATTAATGACAAGTTTGCAGCTGCTTATTATAATAGAGGAATATTAAATAGAAGTGCCGGCCATGCAGAAGAAGCTATTAAAGATTTTGATAAGGCAATAGAGCTTAATTATAATTTGGAAGAAGTTTATTATGTAAGAGCAAACACAAAGGCTAGTATAGGCGATTATAAAGGTTCTATAGAAGATTACCAAAAGGCTATTGAAGTTTATCCGCATTTTGCATATGCATATTATAATATGGCCTTATCAAAAAATGCTATAGGTGAATATAAGAATGCTATAAAGGATTATGATAAAGCAATAGAGTACAATTCGCATTTTGCAGATGCATATAATAATAGGGGAAATGTTAAAGAAAAATTAGGTAATTTCAATGAGGCTATAGATGATTATACCAATGCTATACATCTAAATAGAGAATTTATAGAAGCATATTTTAACAGAGCTAATGCCAGATTTAATATTAAAGATTATAAGGGTTCTATTGATGACTTCAATGAGATTATTAAGATTAATCCTAAATATTCCAGAGCATATTATAACAGAGGCCTTGTAGAAATGTCTATGGAGGATTATAGAACTGCAATATCGGATTTTGAAAAGGTTATAGAATTAGAGCCTAATTTTGCTGATGCTTATTATAATAAAGCTGTGGCTATAAATCATTTAGGAATATATGATGAGGCTATTGAGTTTTATGATAAGGCAATAGATATTAATCCTGATTATTCTGAAAGTTACTGCAACAGAGGAATATCCAAATCTAAAATGGCTTTTATTAGAAACGGAAAGGTTAGCGATGAAGAGTATAAAAAATTAGTAGAAGAGGCTGAAAAAGATTTTGATACAGCTTATAAACTTTCTAATGATAATATGAAAGCAATAATAAAAGAAGGACTTATTAAATTATCCCATTTGAATATGGAGGCTGCTTCTAATTTTTGCAAAAAGAATAATTTTCATTAAATAAAAAAACTCATTATACTTGCCGTATTTTAAAAATGATTAATTTAATTTTGCAGCAGTATAATGAGTTTTATTGTATTTTATAATGATTATCTTTTAGTTACATTTCCTTCAAGGTCTATATAAAATTTTTTTCCGTTAACTAATTCAAATTTATAGTCTTTTCTTCTCTTTTGAACATAAACAATTTTTTTATCATCAAATTCTTTCTTTATAGTATCTTTTATTTTACTATCTAAGTAATCTATAGAAATAATAGTTCCGCCTCCGCTTATAGTTTGCCATTCTCCTTTACCGTTTACAAATATCTTTAATCCGCCTTTGAATATTAAAGTATATGAACCTCCCATTTCCATAGCTCTGTAAAGATAATTATCAGGGAAGTATTTTTCTGCAAAAGCAACAGCACTGCGTGGCAATTCACTTAATGCAATAGAACCCGCAAACAGATAAGCTGATGTTATGGATAATGCTAGTATAATATAAAAAATATTTTTTTTCATAATTTGCTTAACCTCCAAAATTATATTTATTCGGTTTTTATATTTATTATATAATCAAAATAAAATAACACAATATAAATTTATTATTGATGTTATACGTTTTTAATATTTTTATAATTTAACATATCCTGCTATATAATATCTTCCGTCTGTTGCTCCTTGGAAACCAACATTAAATTCTGCAGGACCTGCTTTGAATTTTCCGAATATAGCATATTCTAAATAAGCCTTAGCCTGCTTATCTTTTATATAAACCATCTCTCTTAAAGCAATATTAAGCATATACCATTCAAATCCCTGTTCAAAACGTACATAATGTGCATCGCCTTCTCTCCAAGTATATTCTGCTATAGCATTAAGCCATATAGTTTCATTCATCAAAGGAAATCTGAATGTAGCAGAAGCCTGAACTAAAGATTCAAATAAATCTATATGATAATTCTGCGGCTCCATTCTGTTTTCATGTTCATATAAAACTCTAAATTCCATATTAGGAATATTAAATCTAAATAAAAATGCTTTAGGAATACTATGTCTGAAATCTCCCTGAGAATAAGCAATTTCATAATGATTTCCTATAAAACCAACTCTTATACCAGGACCATTTAATACCTGAGGTATATAATAATCCGGAGTATCAATATTGGCGGGATTTAATGTAGTATCATAATAATGCGGCATAAGCATGAAAGTAGTTGTATTTATATCGAATGCTGCTCTTCCTCTAGCTGATACCAATATTCTATCAACAAATACAGCCTGTACTCCTCCGTCATAAAGTCCTGCATTTCCCTTTATATATGGATATTCTATATCTGGATTATGAGTATCGAAATAACCAAATGCTGTTATAAAGCCTGTAAACTGTATATAATCATTATGAAATGTTTGACCTAAAGTTGCAAATGTATCTCTTAAATTAAATGTATTAGTATGTGCGGCATAAGAAAATGTTGCAGTTAAATGAAATTCTAACGGATACTTTTGAAAAAATCCTAAATTTGTATTGTCTAAATTAGGCAAAGTTCTTTTATAATCATCTCTAAAATAATCAGGTTTTATGTATTGAGGAAGTTCATTATTTCCTTCTCTTCCTATAAACATATCAAATGCATTAGGAAGCTGAGGCATTATAGCATTTGTATATTTAGATTGTGCATTCAATATGCATTGCATAGATATTGCAAAGAACATTAAAAAAAATATCTTTTTCATAATATAATCCTAATTTTTGTTAAAATAAAAAAGAATATCAATCTCTATTGAATAAAGATCGATGTTCTTTTTTATTTATTGAAAGCAAAATTATATTATAAATATAATTAATGTCAATTTCATATTATCCCATTTTAAAGAATGTCATAATTTGTTTTAGATTTTGTGCCTGTTCTAATAACTCTTTAGCTGAACTGCTTGTCTCATCTACTAAGGCAGCATTTTGCTGAGTGATGCCGTCTATTTTTGATACTGCAATATTTACCTGATCAACTCCTGTTTGCTGTTCTACTGCTGTTGTGCTTATTTCCTGCATTATTTTAGCTGTATTTTCTATTTTTTCCTGTATGTCATTAAATATAGTTTGAGATTCCCTGGCAGTTTCAGCTGACTTATTAATTTTTTCATATATGTTTTCTATAAGCAATGTTATATCTTTTGCAGAAGCCTGAGAGTTTTGTGCTAAGTTTCTAACCTCGCTTGCTACTACAGCAAATCCTCTTCCTTGATCCCCCGCACGTGCCGCCTCTACGGAAGCATTAAGGGCAAGTATATTAGTTTGAAAAGCTATATCTTCTATTGTTTTTGTAATGTTTTTGATTTTTGCACTTGCCTCATAAACTTCTTCAATATTTTTAGTGGTCTCAGATATAACACTTGCACCGTTTTCTACAGCTTTTTTGGATGATATCATCATATCATTTCCTTCTACAGAATGAGAAGCTGATGATTTTATAGTAGAAGCCATTTCTTCTATGGCAGAAGAAGTTTCTTCTAAACTAGCAGCCTGAGAATCAGTTCTTGCAGATAAATCATCGCTGCCTCTTGTAAGTTCTAAAGCAGCAGCATTTATTTTTTCAGATGTATCATTTACTTCATTTATAATTTTTATCATAGCATCTCTCATATTCTTGAATGAATATGCAATATCTCCTATTTCATTTCTTTTAAATTTGATTTTTCTAAGTATAAATGCACCTTTTGACATTTCTTCTGCTTCTGCTACAAGTACTTTTAAAGGAAGCATTAGATTTTTTATATATAAGAATCCTATAATAGAGCTTAATATTAAGCCGATAACTCCTATTATAATCCCTATTATTAATATTTTTGTACTTTCACGTTCAATGAAGTTAAGAGGCATTGAAAAAGCAACTTTCCAAGGCTGATTTTTAAGAGCAGTATATAAACAAACTTTAGTCATACCATCATTTTGAAATTCTAATTTGCCTTCTGTATTATTTACTATGGTTTTTACTTCTACAGGAGCAAGTTTTCCAACCTCGCTAGGAACATTATGCATGACAAGCAAAGTATCTTTATTGAATACCCATAATCTTATCCAATGAGTAAGCACTTCTCCTGCAGTTATAGAAATTTCATCAATAACTTTCTGCCAATCTAATACAAGAAGCAATCCTCCAAGATATGTATTGTCTGTTTTTGAATATATTGGAGAAATTATAGCTGTAATCCATTTGTCATCAGCACTTTTGTATATAGAATCTGATAGAGTAGGCTTTTTTACTGCATCATATTTAGTCCATAAATCAGGATACAATTCAGATATTTTCTTTCCTATATCATTATTTATACCATGAGAGTTATTAATTATTGTACCGTCTTTTTCTATAAGAGAAATACTTGTAACATAAGGATTTTTATCAGAAACAAATCTCATTGAATTTATAAGCTCTGCTTCTTCTTCAGGATTTCTGTATTGTATGTATGAAATAACGGTAGAAAATGAAGAATATGTGTCTGATAAAATCAATTGATTTTCAACTAAAGAATCAAAAAATGTTGCATATCCTTTTATTGTTGTGGCAAATCCATTATATGATGCTTCGTCTATGGCATTTTTAGACATTTTAACAATAGCAGATATGGATATTAAAAGAAGAAATGCTATAAAAATATTAACGACTATAGGTATTTGTATAGCCAAGCTATTGAATTTTTTTTTCATAGGTAGTCCCTTATTGAGAAGTTTTATTTATGGATGATACAGTTTGACAGTATATAGTTAATTATAGTAATATAAGTGTTACATGTCAAATTATTTATATATATTTTTTGTATATGTAAATAAATATAGTAATTAATATATATAATGTATAATTTTTTTATTAAAATATACTTTAATATATTATTAAAATAATAATATATTAATTTGACTTTTATATTTTTTGTAGTACAATATAGCAACATTGATGTATATTATGTTTATTTAGCATTCTATACTTTAATGTTATTCCCAAAATCTCATTTTAATTAAATAAAGGAGAAAAAATCGTGAAACTCCCAAAAGTCAATGATTTAGGCTTTTTCGAGATACGTCTCGAAAGTATAGGCGGAATGGGTGCCAACAGTGCTGGTAAAATGCTTGCAGAAGTAGGTGTTTTATCACAAGGTTTCTATGGTGCTGCATTCTCAAGTTATGGTTCAGAAAAAAAAGGTTCCCCAGTTAAGTCTTTTGTAAGATTTTCTGAGGATGAAGTTAGAGTTAACTCTACAGTAGAAGAACCTCATGTTGTGGCTGTATTCCACATGAATCTTCTTAAAAACCCTATGACATTAATGGGCGTTAAAGAAGATGCTATAGTTATTTTTAACACTAATAAAACACCTGATGAAGCAAGAGACTTTGCTAAATTACACGGCGGAAAAGTAGTTTGCGTTGATGCTATTAAAATCGCTAATGATTTAAAACTTCCTTCACAGGCAGCTAATACTATTATAATGGGTGCTATGGTTAATCAGCTTGACTTCATAGATTCTGCTAAATTTGAAGAGCAAATTAGAAAACAATTCGGCGGAAGAAAAGCTGAATTAGTAGAACCTAATATTGAAGCTTTCAGAAGAGGCGGAAGCGGCTCTGTTGTTAAAGAGTTTAAAGATGACGGCAAATATCCATATATACCTTACAAAAAACCAGAACCTGTTTATGGTAAAAATAACCAATTAACAGGCGGTTATATTAATGCTGCAGGTAACTCTACTTTAAAAGATTTACAAGTTACACGTACAGGTAATATTCCGGTATTCAATCCTGCTAATTGTATCGATTGTGCTCAGTGTGAATGTGTTTGTCCGGACCTTTGTATTGTTTGGGAAAAAGGACCAGACAGAAAAGATCCTAATAAAACAGCTATGAACATGATGGGTATTGATTATCAGTATTGTAAAGGCTGCTTAAAATGTGTTAGAGCTTGTCCTAAAGGACCTTATTCAGGTAAATTTGAAAAAGATCAGCAGGCTTTAAGAATAGAAGTAGAAGCAAATTGTGATGTTAGCAAACTCACATATAGTCGTTACAAAAAATAAAAGGAGCGTATAAATGGCTAATAAATATAATCTTGCTGAACAAGAAAACATACTTGAAAGTGGTAATGAATTAGCAGCCATTGCAGCCGCTCAAATCAATTATCACGTTATGGGTTATTACCCAATAACTCCATCTACTCAAATTGCTGAGTACTTGGATGAAATGAAAGCTAATGGAAGACACACTGTTTGCATGATCCCTGGTGACGGCGAGCATGGTGCTGCTGGTATCTGTTACGGTGCTACTACTGCAGGCGGTAGAGTATTCAATGCTACTTCTGCCAACGGTCTTCTTTTTGCTATGGAACAATTGCCTGTTCAATCAGGTACTAGATTCCCTATGGTATTAAACGTTGTAAACAGAACTGTTTCTGGTCCGTTAGATATTAAATGTGACCAATCTGATATAATGATGGCTCTTAACACTGGTTGGATTATCATTATGGCTCATACTACTCAGATGGTTTATGACTTCAATATATTTGCTTTGAAGATTGCTGAAAGAGCTAAACTTCCTATTATAGTTTCTTCAGACGGATTCTTCACTTCTCACCAAAAGAAAAAAATTCACCTTTTCAAAAATGATAAGGATGTTCAAGACTTCTTAGGTACTTATACTCCAGAAGTTACTTCTGTTGAACCAGGAAAACACCCTGTTACAATTGGACCTTACATGAATGAAGATGAATTAACAGGAAGTAAATTACAGCTTTCTCAGGCTTTAGAAGATTCAAGAGCTATTATATTAGATGTATTTGAAGAGTTTGCTTCTCTTTCTGGAAGAAAATATCATCCGATAGAAACTCATAAAATGGAAGATGCTGAAGTTGCTTTAATGCTTTGCGGTTCTTCTTATGAAACTGGTACTTTGGCTGTTGATGAAATGAGAAAAGCTAATCCTAACCTTAAAATAGGTGCATTTGCTATTACTCAAATTCGTCCTTTCCCAGAAAAAGAATTACAAAAATTACTTGCTAATGTTAAAGTGGTTGTAGTAGGAGACAGACAAGATACTTATTCAGGTATGGGCGGTAATATGTCTACTGAAATAAGAGCTGCTCTTAAAAATGATCCTAATAATAAATCTTCTATTGTTAGCAGAGTTTATGGTCTTGGCGGTACTGAATTTACTCTTGAAAAAGCTAAAGAATTATTTGATTTAGGTTTAAAAGAATTAGCTAACCCTGGTTCTGTTGCTAAACATTCTTACTTAGAACAATATATGGGTCATGCTGGTGTTGAAATGAAACCTATTCATGAACCTCTTACTTTAGAGAGTCAGAAATCTGGTATTACTGTTACTATGAATGAACAAACTCATAAACTTGATGTTAAAGTTCCGCCTCTAAGAGAGTTAACTGGCAAAGCTTACCGTTATGCTCAAGGTCATGGTGCTTGTAACGGCTGCGGTATCTTCTCTGGTATTAATACTTTCATGAAAGGTATTGAAGGCGAGGTTGTTCTTTTAGTACATACCGGCTGTTCTATGGTTGTTACTACAGGTTATCCTTACAGCTCTTATAGAACTACTTATGTTCACAACTTGTTCCAAAACGGTGCTGCTACTCTTTCCGGTATAGTAGAAATGTATCATGAAAGAAAACGCAGAGGTGAAATACAAGGACCGGAAGATCCTACTTTCATAATGGTTACTGGTGACGGCGGACATGACATAGGTATGGGACCTTCTATAGGTGCTGCTGTTAGAAACCATAAAATGATTATATTAGAATACGATAATGAAGGATACATGAACACAGGTAACCAATTATCATTCTCTACTCCGTTAGGACATAGAACTTCTACTTCTAATGTTGGTAAAGCTGAAGTTGGTAAGCAGTTCGGACACAAAGATGTTGCTCAAATCTTTGCCGGATGTCATATACCTTATGTTGCTACTGGCTGTGAGGCTTATCCTTTAGATTTAGTTAAAAAGGCTGCAAAAGCTCAATGGTATGCTAATCATCATGGTACTGCTTTTGTTAAGCTTCTTATCGCTTGTCCATTGAACTGGAAATCTCCTGATGATATGGGTAAAGATGTTATTAAAGCTTCTGTTGATTGCTGTTTTTTTTTTTTATATGAGGTTGAACATGGTGTTACTACTATTACTCAAATGGTAACTGATGACAAGAAAGTTCCTGTTTCTGAATGGTTAAAATTAATGGGTAAAACTAAACACCTTCTTAAACATCAAGACTTACTTGAAGCTTTCCAAAAAGAAGTTGATAGAAGATGGATTAGATTAAAAGCTATGCATGAAAGTCCTGTTCTATAATTAGTTAAAGCTAATAAATAGAATATAAATAAAGATAACGGTTGTTAATTCAATATTAGCAGCCGTTATTTTTTTGCTTTGTTATAATGCCCAGATATTATACTTTTTAATTTAAATTAAAAATTTTTACTTCTTCTTTTTCAATTGCCTAATATTAAAATATAACTCCCGCCATAGATTTATTTAAATTTGCTGTATATTAACCCGCACGCAGAATAAAATTATAAATATTGATTGATTTGATTATAAAAAATAGCCAATTAATAGATTTTTTAATTTAAACAACACTTGGGCGGGTGTTAATATTTATAATAGAACAATAAAGTTAATTTAAGTTAAAATGTGTATACTAAGTAAAAAATCTTATGGGGCGGGGTATGAAAATTATGTATTGAATTATTAAATAATTTTGTTAACATATAGGTATTATTTTTAAGGACTATTGTATGAAAACTTATGAGAGATTTATAAAATATACATCTTTTAACACTACTTCAAACAGTAAAAATGAGAATCAAACTCCTAGTACTAAAGGACAAAGAATATTTGCTGAATATTTAGTCAGTGAATTAAAAGAAATTGGTATTGATAATGCTTATGTTGATGATAAATCTTTTGTATATGCTTCTATACCTGCATCTAAAGGAAAAGAGGATAAGCCTAAATTAGGATTTATTGCTCATTTAGATACTAATGAAGATGCACCAGGAGAAAATATAAAAACTAATATTATAAAAAATTATGATGGTAAAGATATTGTTTTAAATAAAGAAAAAAATATCATTTTAAGCAGTAGAGAATTTGATAATTTAAATAAATATATAGGCAATGATTTAATAGTAACAGATGGTACTACACTTTTAGGGGCTGATGATAAGGCTGGTATTGCTGAAATTATGACTATGGCTGAAATTTTAATGAATGATAAAACAATAGAGCATGGAGAGATAAAAATAGCTTTCACTCCAGATGAGGAAATAGGGGAGGGTATAGAATATTTTGATATTGAAAAGTTTAATGCTGATTTTGCTTATACTATAGACGGAGGAGAGATTGGTGAAATAGAATATGAGAATTTTAATGCTGCTTCTTGTAAAATAACAGTTAATGGTGTCAATGTTCACCCTGGATATTCTAAAAATAAAATGAAGAATGCTATTTTATTTGCAATGGAATTTAATTCTATGCTTCCAGCAGAGCAAAAGCCTCAGTATACAGAAAAGTATGAGGGTTTTTATCACTTATCACATATAGAAGGTAGTGAAGAAAAAGCAGAACTTGAATATATTATAAGAGATCATGATTTAGAAAAGTTCAATCATAAAAAAGAATTCATAAAAGATATTTGCAGTTTTTTAAATAAGAAATATGGTGATAATACATTTGTTTATGATATTAAGGATAGCTACTTTAATATGAAAGAAAAAATACTTCCTCATATGCATTTAATAGATAATGCCAAAAAGGCTTTTAATGAATGCGGTATAAAGGATAAGATTAGACCCATTAGAGGAGGTACAGATGGTGCAAGATTGTCTTTTAGAGGATTGCCTTGTCCTAATTTATCAGCTGGAGGAGAAAATTTTCACAGCAGATTTGAATATATTCCTGTTCAGTCTTTAGAAAAAATGACAGAAATAATATTAAAAATAATAAGTATATATTCTATTTAGTAATTAATTTTTAAATCTAATAAAACTAGGGCGGGTACATTTATATCTTTTTTGATTAAAAAATAATTAAGATTATAAAATGTAAATGAAATAGCAAAAATAAAGGGTGGGGTATGTAAATTAAGTTTTAAATTTTACTTACATTTGCCCACCCTCCAGATTTTAAATATAATTTGTCATTTCTATTCTCATTTTCTTTTTAGTTTTTTATTTTTATTTTAGCTGCCCACCCAAGTTTTTTTAAATTTGTTGTTTTATCTAAAAATTAATTTACCGTGCGTTATTTAGATTTAATACTATCAATTTTTTTAAAATTATATTATATTAAATGACATTAAAATATTAAAAGGAAGTAATTTGTATGGGAATTTATATTGTAATTAACATTATAGTATTGCTTGCTTTAATAGGATTATTGTACTTTATGCAAAAGAAGCATATCAATTTTACTATTAGAGTATTGTCAGCTTTAGTTTTGGGATTGATTTTAGGTTTTGTACTTAGAACAATTTATTCATCTAATATGGAAATAGTAAATCAAAGTATAGTTTGGTATAATGTAGTAGGTAATGGTTATGTTAGGCTTTTACAAATGTTGGTTATGCCTTTAATTTTTGTTTCTATCACTATGGCATTGCTTAATATTAAAGGTAATAATACCAATTTGGGTAAAATGACTATTATAATAATAGGTATATTAATGATAACTACAGCGATATCTGCTTTAATAGGCTTCTTAACAGCTAAAGGTTTTGGTTTGGATGCTTCTAAGCTTCAATCTATAGTTGGAGACATATCACAAGGAGCTTCTAATTATGAGGGAAGATTAGAGGAGTTTTCTTCAAGACCTGTACCACAGCAATTATTAGATATTATACCTACAAATCCATTTGCTGCTTTGGCTGGTATGGGAGGATCGCCTACACTTTCTGTTGTATTTTTTGCAGCTTTAGTTGGAACTTCTGCTTTGGGTATTAGAAAGAAAAAGCCTGAGGTTTTTGATTTCTTTTTGAAAATAATGCAGTCTTTACATGATATAGTAATGAAAATAGTAGCTTTTGTAATGAAATTAACACCTTTTGGAGTATTAGCTCTTATGGCTAAGTTTATGGCTACTAGTGATTTGAATGCATTTGCTCAATTAGGACAATTCTTAATAGCATCATATATTGCCATAATAATAATGCTTATAGTTCATAGTATAATACTTGTAATATTCGGATATAACCCTATTAAGTACTATACTAAAGCTTTTGCTACTTTAGCATTTGCTTTCTCTTCAAGAACAAGTGCAGGCACTTTACCTTTAACTGTTTCTACATTGAAGGATAAAATGGGTATATCTGATGGTATATCTAATTTATCAGCATCATTAGCTGTTACTATAGGACAAAATGGATGTGCTGGTATTTATCCTGCCATGGTTGTTGCTATGATTGCTCCTACTTTGGGAATTAATCCTTTAGAACCTGCTTTTCTTATAAAGGCTGTTGTTATAATTGCTATAGGAAGCTTTGGAATTGCTGGAGTTGGAGGAGGTGCTACTAATGCGGCTTTAATTACCCTTTCTGCTTTGGGTTTTCCTGTAGGATTAGTTGCTGTACTTTTGGGAATAGAGCCTCTTATAGATATGGGCAGAACTATGCTCAATGTTAATGATGGTATGATAACTGCTGCAGCTGCTGGAAAGATATTTAAAGAAGTTGATATGGATAAATTTAATTCTAATGATACGAGTTCTAATGAAGCTGAAGCTATATAAAAAATAGTTTATAAAACAAAAAAGCATTATCTACAAAATAGATAATGCTTTTTTAATTAGTAATGGATTGATATTATTAATTATTTAGCAGCATTTCCAACTACGTTCAAAGAATCCCAAGTTCTGGCAAAAGGCGGCGCATAGCATAAATCCAACATTCCAAGTTCATCTACTGTAAGTCCTGCATGTATACAAGCGGCTATAACATCAGCTCTTAATACGGCTCCTCTCTTTCCTAATATTTGTCCTCCTATTATTTTTCTGCTGTCTGCCATATATACTAATTTTATATGCAAGTCTTGATAATCAGGATAATAATGAGTATGATCTATATCTTTTACAGTGACAGTTTTATAATTAATATTTCTTTTTTTAGCTTCCTCTTCTGTTATTCCAGTACGGGCTGCTTCAAGTTCAAATGCTAATATACATGCACTTGTAAGGCTTCCTATAAATTTTTCATGCCCTCCTACTAAATTACTAGCTACCATTCTTGCAAGTTTATTTGCTCCAGTAGCAAGAGCAGCATAATTTTGCTCATCTAAAACCCTATCATATATACTAGCACAATCTCCAGCAGCATATATTGAATCTATACTTGTTTTTCCCTCCCTATCAACTAGTATAGCACCATTATCCATTAATTTAATACCAGCATCTTTAGCTAAATCGCTATTAGGTTTTACTCCTATTGCTACAATAACATAATCAGCATCATATTTGCCTTTATCTGTAATTACAGCTTTTACATTATTATTAGAATCAGCCTCTAATGATTTAACATTTTCATTAAGACGCAAATCGACATTTTCTTTTATATGATCTATTACCATATCAGAAAATTCTTTATCAAATTTATTTCCAAATACTCTGTCTGAACGCTGTATTATAGTAACATTTTTTCCTATATGTTTTACAGCATGAGCGGCTTCAATGGCTATAAAACCAGCTCCTAATATTACTACATTCTTTATATTAGAATCTTTCATCTTTTCTCTCATATTGATAGCATCATTGAACTCTTTTAAAGTAGATACATTGCCAATATTTATATTTTCAATATTAGGTATTATAGATTTTGCTCCTGTAGCTATTAAAAGCGAATCATAATTATCTTCAAATTCTTTATTATTAACAATATCCTTTACCAATACTTTTTTATTTTTAGTATCTATTTTTAATACCTCATGCTTCACTTTTAAATCTATTCCAGATTTGATTGTAGCTTCAGCGGTTCTTGCTATCATAGTATTTGAATTTTCATAAAATCCCCCAACATAATAAGGCATACCGCAAGCCCCCCAAGATACAACATCAGTTTTTTCATAAACAGTAATAGAAGCTTCTTTATCTAATCTTCTTGCCTTTGCAGCAGCACTCATACCAGCTGCAACTCCTCCTATTATTATAACTTTTTTCATATTTTATACTCCTTTTAAACATACCTATATATAGTATATTAATAATAATAATTTTGTCAATTTTTATTTGATTCTACATCATATTATTTTAAATTTAAAGTACTAAATAAATAATTTTAAATAAAGTAAAGTTGAAAAAAAATGAAGTTGTAGTTATACTAATATTATGAAAGTTTATTTTGGGAAAATAAATTTATAATGGATGATATATCAGATAATAATTTGCAAGATAAAGTAAATAATATGATATCGTATCATAGAGATTTATGCAAAAGAGATCCTAATAATTATAAAGCAAGAGTGGACTTTGGAGTATTTTATACTCAATTGGGTAATCATAAAGAGGCTATAGAGCTTTTCAAAGAGGCATTATTAATAAATAATAGTGATTATTCTATATGGAGACTTATAGGGATATCATATACTAAGTTAAAAAATTATGATGATGCTATAATGCATCTTGAAAAGGCATATAAAATAGAAAATAATGATTATATTAGTCTTAATTGGCTTGGAAAATGCTATATAGAAGTTGGAAGATATGAAGAGGCTGTGGATGTTTTGAATAAATCATTTATGATATCTCCTAAAGAATATCTTAATTGGCGTACATTAGGTATAGCATTATATCATCTAAAAAGAATGGATGAAGCTATAGAATCTTTTGAAAGGGCTATGGAGCTTAATAAATATGATTATGAGAGTTTATATATGCTTGCTCTTTCATATAAAGATAAATATCAATACAAAAAATCTATAGATATATTGAAAAAAATATTAGAAGTAGAAAAAGATAATTATTCTGTATATTTCAATATTGGATTTTGTTTTTTTATGCTTAATGATTTTAATAATGCATTATCATCTTTTATTAAAGCTTCAAATATAGATAATAAAGATTATTTGCTTTATTATTATATTGGAATTTCTCTTTATGAGATTAAAGATTATATGAATGCTATAGATAATTTAAATAAAGCTATTGAAATAAATAATAAGCATTCATCTTCTTATTATTATTTAGGATTAGTATACTATTCTGCAGGTCTTTATGATAATGCCATATATGTATTAGAAGAATGCATAAAATTAGATAATAGTAATAAAGAAATATACATACTTCTTTCTAATACCTATAATGCTATGGGAGATATAGAAAAATCCATTATAGCATTCAATAAATCTAAAGAATTTATGCCTTAATTATTAGTTACTGCTTCATTTTCTTGATCTAGATTTTTTTGACTGATTATAATTCCGTATCCGCTTATTTCTAATAGATATTTATCATCTAATTTAATAATAAAATTTTTATCTTTTCTTTCTATATCAGTTATTTTAGAAGCAGGATATTCATTATCAATAATATTAACCATAGATTTATGTATGCAGCTTCTAGGTATTCCATTAGTTTTAGCTTCATCATTTATAATGCTTATTTTTTTCCATAATCCTGTTTCATAAAATATGAATTTATATCCAAAATCTATATCTACTTCATATCCTCCGCCATTTTGATATAATGCTACAGTTTCTATATTATTACCTGGAAAATTAAGGTTCAAAAAATTTTTAGCTCTTAAAGGCAGAGAATTTTCTGTTATTGACTGAGCATATATACTTATATTAAATATCAGTATAAGTAGTAGCAATTTTATATATTTCATATTTATTTTTTATTAGTTATATTTAATTTATCGTTAATTATTCTCGTATTTTATATTTATAATATTAGAATTTTTTATACTATAAATTAAATATCTGTATTTTCTTCATCATTATTATCATTATTGATAATTTCGTTATACTCTTCAATTAAAGAATTATATTCTTCATCATCTAATAATGAAGAATCATCATAATTGTCTAAGGAATTTGGATGTTTTAACATAATAGAGCCTCCTTTTACAATAAAATATTCTAATTTTTCTATTAGAGAATTATTAATATAATTAAGTATAAATAGTAAATATCATAGTTAATATTAATATAATAAAAAAATGCATATTGGCAACATAAAAAACATACATATTTTACAATTTTTTGAAAAATGTAAAAAAAATATATAATAAAAAAGCCTATACATAAAATGTATAGGCTTTTATTAAAAAGAAACTATGAATATTACTTCATAGCATTAATTTTTTTCATCATATCTGATTTTTTAGCACTAGCTCTGTTTAGATGTATAACAGATTTTCTAGCAGCTTTATCTAAAGCACTTGAATATTTTTTGAATTCTTCCATTGCTGAAGCTTTATCATTACTATCTATAGATTTAATAACTTTCTTTTTTTGTGTATTTAAAAAACTTTTAATTTTTCTATTATAAAGATTTCTAACTTCATTTTGTCTTAATCTTTTAGATGCAGAAGCTATATTAGGCATTATATTCACTCCGTGTTAAAATAAAAAGCGGAGTTGACGGGGCTCGAACCCGCGGCCTCCTGCGTGACAGGCAGGCGCTCTAACCAAACTGAGCTACAACTCCAAATTAGTTAAGGAATGCTTCGTATTATATAATGATTTTATTTTTTGTCAAGTATTAAATTTAAAAAAATTAAAATTATTTTTAAAACTAGATAAAAACCGCATATAAAATGTTTATTAAAATATACAATTTATATATCATATAAACATTATAACATAAAAGAGATGAAAACATGAAAAAAATTATAATGCTTCTAATAATATTTATAATATCTGCTAATTTAATAGCTCAAAATATTGTATATATAACAAAAACAGGTAAAAAATATCATCTTCAAAATTGCAGGACAATAAAAGGAGAAGCATATCAAATTTCATTATCAGAGGCTAAAGAAAAAGGTTATACTGCATGTAAAGTATGTAAGCCGTATTAAATATATTTTTTATAACCAATTTTAAAATAAAAAAGCGAAGTTCAAATTATATTCAAACTCCGCTTTTAATTATAATAATTTAATTAATTATCATATCTGTACATCTTGACTATAATCTATACCTTCTTCTTCAAAGCCATGCATATTCATATAATCTTTTCTAAATAATTTTAAATCTGCTAATTCTTTTAAATTATCTTTTGTCAATTTATTCCAAGCATCTAGTACTTCTTTTTGAACATCATCTCTCATTTCCCAATCATCTAATCTTATTCTATTTTCATTATCAACAGGTACTGCTCCGCCATTATAAAGTTTTTCACTTACAAGTCTGTACATTTGCTCTATACAGCCTTCATGAATACCTTTATTTTGCATAACTTTAAATAATATTCCTATATACAAAGGAACTGTAGGTATAACAGCAGAAGATCTAGTTACAACAGCCTTATTAACTGATACATAAGCATGTCCTTTGATTTTCTCTTGCATTTTTTTATCTAATGCATGAGCTGTAGATTCAAGATGATCTTTAGCCTTTCCTATAGTACCTTCTCTATAAATTGCCTTTGTTATTTCTGGTCCTATATAAGAATAAGCAATATTAACAGCATTTTCTGATAACATATCAGCATTTAATAAAGCATCTGTCCATAATTGCCAATCTTCTCCGCCCATAACTTTTATAGTAGAGTTTATATCATCTTCATTGGCAGGATCAATTGAAACTTCTAATAATTCTTCTGTAATGAAATCAACACCTATTCCATTATATTTTTTACCTATAGGTTTTAAAGCAGATCTATAAAGTGTTCCTGTAGATTCATCTGTTCTTACAGGTGCTGCCAAACTATATATTACTAAATCTATTTTTTCGCCGTTAAAATATGATTTAGCTTCTTTAATAACTTCTTCTTTTGAAGCATTCAAAAAAGCATCTAATATTAAATTTTTATCTTGTACTGCGTCTTTTTTAGCACAAGCAGAGAAAGCTTCATTATTGTACCAGCCTGGAGTTGCTGTTCTTCTTTCTGTAGCTCCTTTTTCAAAAGATACGCTTATAGTTTTAGCACCTAATCCATAAGCTACAGCTATTCTGCTTGCAAGTCCGTATCCGCCTGAAGCTCCTAATATTAAAGCGTTTTTTACATTAGATTTTACTTTAGGCTTTGATTTTACATAATTAATTTGATTTTCCACTTCTTTAGCACAGCCTAATGGATGAGCTGTAGTACATATATTATTTAATATTTTTGGTTCAACTACCATAATTATTTCTCCTATTTATTTTATTTTTGAACATACTTTTATATGATTTTTAAATCAAACTTAACCTTGAATACTTTATAATAAAATTGTTTTTTTTTCAATGAAATTAATTATAATAAGTTTTAAAATTTAAAAAAAACTTGGGCGGGCGCTTATGATTCTTTATTATACAATAAATATATAAAAATTATAATTTTAAAGTTGATTATAAAATATAAAGGGCGGGGTATGTAAATTAAGTTTTTAAATTTAATTTACATATGCCCGCCCTATATCCTTTCAATATAATATGCAATTTTTATATTATTTTTCTTTTTTATTTTTTAAAGTTGTTTTAGCTGCCCACCCAGAATTTTTTTTAAATTTATAGTCTATACCCCGCACGCTGAACAAAATTATAAATATCGATTTATATACAATTCTAATTTTTATTAAATTTAAAATTCATTAACCGTGCGTTAAATTAAGCTAAAAAATTAAAATTTATTTAAATCTTTTTTTAATTCTTCTTCAATACCTATCATAACTTTAGAAAACTCTTTTATGTTTCTAAAATTTTGATTAGGAATTTTTAAAGCGTATTTGTATATAGTACAATCAGCATAGCTGTTATAAATATTATTTAAAGCACCTATTTTTATAATTTTATTTTCATTTCTATAATTAACTTCTTCCAATGGATAAATAAAACCTGCCTTTTTAGCATTAAGTGTATAAGCATAAGAAACTATTTGATGTTTATCGTTTCTCTCTATACTTTCATTATTATCATAGTTTAATTTTTTATATTTGGCATCAAGAACTATATTATTTTCATCTGATAATTTATAAAAATCTGGATAAACTCTCCAGCCATTATTAATCAAATTTATACCTTTACTGGAATTTCTATTTTCAGCATGTATAAAATTTTCTTTAGCTAAGAAAGTATTTAAATATTCTTCAAATAACCAAGCTCCATCAAATAATAATCCATATACAGTATTATCATTTCTGCCGTATTTTAATTTTTCATGCCTTAATATTTGAATGCATATTTTTCTTAAAGGTTCATATTCATAATAGTATGGATGAGTTAATTTTTTTAAGTTTTTATTTATAATACTTTCTCTTTTATTTCTATCATAACTAGAAGTAGAATAAAATATCTGCTGAACATAATTTTTTATTTCACTGTCATAACTTAAAATATATCTGTTTTTA
>NZ_CALXRN010000060.1 GCF_944390595.1 uncultured Brachyspira sp.
ATCCTACTTCTGAACAATTAGCAGATATTGCTGAGTCTACTGCTGAATCTTATAAAATTATGACAGGAATTGAACCTAAAGTTGCTTTGCTTTCTTTCTCTACTAAAGGTTCTGCTAAGCATGAAAGTGTTGATAAAGTTATAGAAGCTAAAAAAATATTAGATTCCCGCAATGTTAATTTTGACTATGATGGTGAAATGCAATTTGATGCTGCCATAGTAGAAAAAGTTGGTGCACAAAAAGCTCCTGGTTCTCCTATTAAAGGAAATGCTAATGTACTTATATTCCCAGAATTAAATGCTGGAAATATAGGATATAAAATAGCTCAGAGAGTTGGAAAATGTACAGCTATAGGTCCTATGCTTCAAGGTATAGCTAAACCTGCTAATGACCTTTCAAGAGGATGTTCTGCTCAGGATATTGCTGATTTAGCTGTTTTAACTTCATTACAAGCTTAATAATTTATAAAAAAAATAGGCTGTCAATTTAATGACAGCCTATTTTTTTATATTCTTTTTAATTAATTAATCTACACTGTATTCTGCTTCACTATCTCCGCTTATAACAAATCTGTAAGGATTAGTCGGCAATATTTTTATTAAATAGTTATACAATAATGTTGAGCTTTGAAGTACATTATTGTTGGTATTGTAATAGAAATATTTCGGATAGTCTAAAACATAATTATAATACGGATTAGCTTTAGAACTTACTAATTCTCCTATTTTGTTATTTACTTTCCATAAGAAATATACTGATTTATCTGTAAAATAGTTAGTTTTGGCATTATTTAATACATAAGAGAAGAAATCTGATGCTTTTAAATAGTCATAATTTTTATAACAATTCATAGCTGATCTGTAATTTTCAAATATATCTTCTATATCTTTTACATTATTAGTCATATATCTGGCATAGCTCCATCCAACTATAGGACCATAGTATGTATCATATCTTACCAATGCCCAATCTTCATTCTCTCTAGTTTTAGGATTATATACATTTGTTCTATTTAATATGCTTACAAAATCATAATTGTATAATCTGTAAAGTTCTTTTTCTCCGCTGCTTATTGCCGGTATCCTATCTCTAATAATAACACCATTACCTATAACGTAATTAGGTTCATCATATTTAGCTTTTATATCATTTATTCTGTTTCTAACAATTTTTATTATTTCATCGTAGTTTTTCTTTTCTTCCGGCGTTAAGTCAAATTGCCAAGTATCTGGAAAATATGATTTATTATTCAATATATTTTCTTGAAGTATGCTTGTTCTGTATCTGTCTGAGAATCTTTTTAAATAACTCACATTCGTTATAAATTTATACTTATCGTTTACTGTTTCTATATTGCTGAATCTATGTCTTATGCTAAAGTAATATGCAAAATCTTTAAGAGGAAAAGCACTTTCTTCATCCTGAAGTATTCTGTCGAATGTATATCCATTAAAAGAATATTGTCCATCTTTTACTATAATTCCAAGCTGACGGTATATATTAGTTAGAGAATTTTTTACATTTGTAACAGCATCATCATTATTTTCTTCACCTTCAACTATGCCTTCTGATATTAATTGTGTATAAAATTTTTCTATGTAAAGAGGGTCATTTTCAACCATATATATTAATGCCTGACCCAATAAATATGAAGCCTCGCTTTCATAATAGCTTGACGGATAAGTAAATAAAAATCTTGCTAATGTTTCAAAACCTTCTTTATAATTTGAAGACAATATTTGATTTCTTCCTGTAATGAATGCTGTTAATTCATTATATGGAGATTGAGCATTTTCTTCTTCTGTTTTAGGTAAATTTTTTAAAAAATCACTTAAAGAACCGTAATCTTCTGTTTTTTCTATAGTTTTTAACTTTTGATACTCATCTATAGAATCTGCAACCTTACATGATTGTAATAATATTATAAATAATACTGAAATAATAGTGCTTAGCCAAATCCTTTTCATTCACTTATACCTTTATAGTTTTTTACATTTATTTTCTTTATAAAACTGTTTAAAATAGATTTAGAAAAATTATTATCACATTTACTCAACATTTCATTTACCAAATCTTCACATTCTTTTATGCTTAAACTTCTGATAATATTTTTTATTTTAGCTATTGATGTAACTGACATTGATAATTCTCTTATTCCCAATCCCAATAATATAGGAGTATATAATCCTACGCTTCCCATTTCACCGCATAATGTTATAGTTTTATTTGCTTTATTGGCAGTTTCTATTACATTTTTTAGAACTCTTAAAACAGATATATCTATAGGATTATAAAGATAGCTCAATTTTTCATTTGTTCTATCACATGCCATCATATATTGTACTAAATCATTTGAGCCTATTGATAAAAAGTCAGCCTCTTTTACCAATAAATCTATTATAGTAGCTGCTGACGGAGTTTCTATTAATACTCCTATTTTTATATTATCATTAAATTCTTTGTTTTCTTTTTTTAATTCATGTTTTATATCTTCTATAAATTTTTTAGTTTCTAAAAATTCTTCCAAAGTGCTTATCATTGGAATCATTATTTCTATATTTCCATAATGCGATGCTCTAAGCAATGCTTTTATTTGATCTTTAAATACTTGTCTATTGGATAAACAAAATCTTATAGCACGCCAGCCCAAAAATGGATTATCTTCTTTAAAATCCAATCCTAAAGCAGGCATCATTTTATCTCCGCCTATATCTAAAGTTCTTATTATTACTCTGCCTGTCATTTTAGATGCTATTCTTTTATATACACTAAATTGTAATTCTTCCGTAGGCAAAGTGGCTGCATTATCTTCTTCTGAGAATATATATAAAAATTCTGTTCTGTATAATCCGATTGAATTTATACCATGTTTTAGTATGTTTTCTGTTTCTTCCGGTATATCTATATTAGCATGTATTTTTATTTCTATATTATCTTTTGTTATTGCAGGTTCTTTTGCATCTATTATAGATTGTTCTTTGAATTGTTTTATATTTTCTGACAGTATCGTATAATTTTTTATATCCTTTTCGCTAGGATTCATTATTACGATATTGCTTCTGCAGTCTATTATTATTTTTCTTCCGTTTTTTATTTTGCTTGATATATCTGCTATATTAAAGATAGTAGTTATACCGAATGATTTTGCAAGTATTGCAGCATGCGAAGTATAGCCTCCGCTTTCTACTATAAATCCATTAACTCCTATACTGTTAAATTTTAAAACATCGCTTGGAGTTAAAGTTTTTGCTATTACTATGCTGTTTTTTGGAACTTGAGAATAATCTCCGGAATTAGGCTGTATTAAATTCCTTATTAATCTTGACTTTATATCTATAATATCGCTTGTTCTCTCTGATAGCATTTTATTATTTATTTTTGATAATTTATCTAAATATCCGGATATTATTGTATCATATACATATTCTACATTAAATAATTTTAATTTAATTTCATCTTTAACTTGTCTTATAATAACATTATCTTCAAGCATCAATATATGCATAGCTAATATATTTTTTATATTATTATCTACATGCTTTTGAAGTTCTTCTATTTCTGATTTAGATTTTTTTATGGCTTCATCAAACCTTTTATATTCATCTTCTATATCATCTTCTTCTATTTTATATACAGGTGTACTTAATGATGCAGTATATAAAAAGGAGTTCCCTATTGAAACATCGTCGCCAACTCCATTTCCATTCAGTATCGTTCTTTTATCCGGCATGAACTCTCCGATATTATGTTAATATAATTATGTTAATTATATTATAAATATAAAATATTTTCAATAGTAAATTTATTGTAAATAGTATTATTTTTCATTAATGATATTGATATTTAAATAATTGTTTTTGAAAAGATTATAATTTTAAATACTATATTTTTTTATTATAATTAAGAGAATATATTAATTTATTTTTATTATTGCTAGCGATAAACTCACTAAAAATCAGGTGATAACTTCCTTTGTCAGTTATCACCTGCTCGTTTATCGCTTTAAAATTATTTTTATATTTTATTTATTTCATATTTTCTAAAATTTATATTATTGCTAGCGATAAACTCGCTAAAAAAATAGCTGATAACTTATTATTGTTATTCTCGTCTACGCCTACAATAAGCTAGTGAGTAAACTCACTAGCTGGCTTCGACTCGCTTTTTTATAGTATTACTTCATGTTTTCAAGCATTTATATTATTGCTAGCGATAAACTCGCTAAAAATCAGGTGATAACTTCCTTTGTCAGTTATCACCTGCTCGTTTATCGCTTTAAAATTATCTTTATATTTTATTTATTTCATATTTTCTAACATTTCTACTACTATTTTCATTGAGTTTTGGGCAGATTTTACTACGAATTTTGGGAAGTCTACTACTGCATCGCTGTCAGCTTTATCTGATAATGAACGTATAACAACAAAAGGAACTTTATACATTAAGGCAGCATGAGCAACAGCAGCACCTTCCATCTCTATAGCACCTGCTTTAAATTTATTATGTATTTGCTTAACTTTATTATTATCGCCTACAAATTGATCTCCTGTAGCTATTGTATCAACATATACTTTATTATCAGTAATAACTTTTTGTGCTGATTCTTTTGCTAATTGTATTAAAGAATTATCAGCAGGATAATAATTTTTATCATAACCTTTAACTAATATAGTAAGCTCATCTCCATCTAAAGCACTTGTATCAAAGTCATGTTCTATTAAATCCTTTGAAATAACTATATCGGATATATCATAATCAGGATTTCCAGAACCGGCAACTCCTGTAAATATTATTTTTTCAACATTAAATCTTTCTATTGCAATAGTTGTGGCAATTGCAGCATTAACTTTACCTATGCCGGATTTTAATAATACTATGTTTTTACCGCATAATGTACCTTTATAGTAAATGATGTTAGCTATTTCAATTTCTTCTATATTTTCTATCATACCTTTAAAATTAGTAATTTCAGAATCCATAGCACCTATTATAGCAATTCTTTTAACTTCAGACATAAAATAATCTCCTTAAAATAATGAAAATATATTAATATCAATTATTATATATTAAAAGCTGATTTTTATAAACTTATTATTTAAGTTTTTTGTTTTATATCTTTATATAAAAAATATAAGATTTAATTAATTGAATTTATGATATATTATAACTAAATAATAGAAGTTAGAATTGCGTTAAAGTTTTATTTAAAGAGCATTGTTTATGAATATAAAAAAACAGATTAATTGCGATGTATTAATCGTTGGTGCTGGAATAGCAGGGCTTACTGCAGCAGAAATGGCTATTAATGTTTTTAAAAATGTATGCCTTGCTACTACAGGAAAACTTTGCAGCGGAGCTTCTTATTTTCCATTGAAGGCTACATTGGGAATACAAGTAACTAAAGATGATAAGGATTATGATAAATATTATGAAGATATTATTAATATGGGAAAAGGTGTTGAAAATCCAGAATTAATAAAGACTTATATTGCTAATATTAAAAAAGATATTTATTTATTAAAAAAAATCGGATTTAAACCTTGGCTTAGAAATGATTCAAGACCCGCATGTTTTGCTAAATATTCAAGAAATATTTTTTTGATTAATAATTGGAATGAAGCAAGAGAAAGAGCAAAAAAGATATTTAAAAAAAATAAAAGATTAAAAATATTTGAAGATAGTGTTTTAATAAGAATAATTAAAAATAATAATAGAGTTATTGGAGCTGTATTTCAAAATAAAGATAAATTCTTTTTTGTAAAGTCAAAGGCTGTAATTTTAGCTACAGGCGGAATTGCTGGAAATTACAAAAATAGTTTATATCCTAAAAATATTAATGGTGTAGGTAATGTTGCTGCATTAGATGCAGGAGCAATAGCACAGAATATGGAGTTTATACAATTTATACCTGCATATTTGAAGCCTAAATATAATGTGTTATTTGGAGAGCATACATTAAAATATTGTATAGGAATGTATGATGTAAATGATAAATTAATTTTAGATGGTATAAATAATGAAGAGATTAAAAAATTATTGATAGAAAGAAGTGCTTATGCTCCTTTCAGTAATGATTTTGAAAGTAAAGAAATAGATTTGAAAGTACCTTTTGATGGAGTAAAATTAAAATATTCTGAAGATTTATACAAAGATAAGGAAGAGTTCTACACAGTATATTTGAATTGGCTTAAAAAAGAAATGAATATTGATTTATTAAAAGATGAAACTGTTATTACTCATTTTGCTCATAGCTGTAACGGCGGAATAAAAATAGACAGTAATGCTTTTACTGGTGTTAATGGATTATATGCTGTAGGTGAATTATCGTCTGCCATAGAAGGAGCTAATAGGCTTGGGGGCAATTCTGTAGGCGGGGCTTTGGTATTTGGAAATAATGCAGTTAAGAGTGCGTATAAATATATTAGAAAAAATAACTTTGATGATTTTGATAGTATAAAATTAAATTATGCAGAAAAAGAATTTAATAATTGGGTTAATGATATTTCAAAAGATGACAAAGAAAATAATATAAGTAAAAATCAAGTATTAGAAGATATAAGAAATCTAATGAGTGAAAATTTATCTGTTGTAAGGAGCAGAGATAAAATACAAAAAGTATTAAATAAACTTGAAGATATTAGAAATAATTACAGCATAAAAGAGAATATTAAAGAAGGTTCTATTGAAATTTATCTTATAATAGAAAGTATTAAAATATTAGCTTTAAGTATGCTTGAGAGAGAAGAGAGCAGAGGAGCACATTATAGGGAAGATTGTAAATGTTCATCGGATAACGTGTATAAATTGCAGGTAACACGTGAGAACAATAAAATTATAATAACAAGAAAATATATTAATAATTAATTTTAAATATAAGCGGAGCTATAAGCCGTATTCTGTCATTTAAGGTAAACATTTATCTAGTTACTGCATCGCTGCAGTACTCAAGCGAGCTACCTGAAACATCGAAAAGGGCAATCTGATATCGTTTCTGTTTGCTCTTGCCTCTCATGGGGTTTACACTGCCATTCATGTCGCCACGAATGCGGTATGCTCTTACCATGCCTTTTCACCCTTACCAAATTGGCGGTATATTTTCTGCTGCACTTTCCATAGGCTTTCGCCTTCAAGCCGTTAGCTTGCATGACGCCCTTTAGAGGTACGGACTTTCCTCAGTATTAGTTACTTAAATACCGCGTTTACCCGCTCCGCATGTCGATTACTCTATTATAGAAATTATAAAATGTCAATCATTAATTTTTATTTAATTAAAAAAATCAACACTGCATGGCAAATATAAATAAGTTATAATTCACAATATTATTAATATTAAAAATACTTTCCTAATCGTGCATTTAGTTAATTATAAATCTAATCAAAGCTTGGGCGGGCATGCTTTTTTATTTGAAGCAGTAATGAAATAAAGATTAAAATTTAAAACAAAATAATAAAGATATAGGGCTGGGTGTGTAAATAATTTTTTAAATATTAAATTAATTGATTTTTTTATTCTTGTTTATTATACTCAATATATGAATACAGAAATTATTGAAAACACATTATTAATCTTAATAAATGAATTCAAAAAATATGAAGAAGAAAAATATAACGCTGTAAGCAATACTATATATTCTATTCATAAATCATTTTTAGATGAAGAAAAATTACAAACAAATAGATTAAATGAAATCTTCTCTAAAATTAAAATAATAATAGAAGAAGTAAAAAATGAAATGAAAAAATTTCCTCATCAATTTTGTATATTTGATGCAATAAATTTACAAAGACATGAGAATTATAATAGTAATTTACTTGCCGAGTTTCTTAAAATAAATATAGAGAATGAAGCTACTAAATTAAGTTTTGTTAAAGATTTTCTAATTTATTTAAATGATAAATTTAAATGGGGTTATTATGGGTTTAATAGTATTGAAGAATTAAAAAAAATAAATCATTCAGATATAAGAATAAAAAGAGAAGAATATGCAGACGGCATAAGAATAGATTTATTTATATCTTATAAAAAAGACTTTGCAATTATAATAGAAAATAAAATATACGCTGGAGAGCAAGATAATCAATTAGATGATTATTATCAGAATAAGAAAAAAGATAATTATAAA
>NZ_CALXRN010000061.1 GCF_944390595.1 uncultured Brachyspira sp.
GATATAAAAAATACGGGCAGAACTAATGTAGTTGGTAAAATTAACGATGAATACTTATTCCTATTAGATTATATAAGTCCTGCTAAAAGGTTTCTTATAAAAGAATAATTTAATGGAGTTTATCATATTATGATTCAAGATTATGAAGTATTTATGGAAGAAAATGTATTTCCTATTATTGCATTAGCCGGTGAGAGTAAAAGTCTAGCTTATGAAGCATTAAGACTTGCCAAAGAAAATAAATTTGAAGAGGCTGATAAAAAAATAAAGGAATCTAATGAGCTTATATTAAAATCGCATCAGTACCAAACAGATTTAATATCTAAGGAAGCCAGCGGTGAAACTTTTGTAATAAATTTGCTTTTTATACATGCCCAAGATCATTTAATGACTGCTATAAGCGAAAAAAATTTGATAAATGAACTTATAGATATACTAAAAATAAATCATAAATAAAATGCTGTATTAAAATGGGTGTTATATTTTTTAATACCCATTTGCTTTTAAAAATTGTTGTATCGTAAAAATGAACCATAATTATTATTAATAAAAAATTACAATCTTATTGATAAAAAAATAAAAATATTATATCATTTAACAAAATCGGGGAGCTTGAAAAGGCTGAGAGGAAGTTTACATAATTTTATTTAAGTTATTACAAACTTCGACCCTTATAACCTGTTTGGGTAATGCCAGCGTAGGGAATTATCTCTTTTATTATTTATAATTTTACAAATTAATAAAATGAGACCTTTTCTAAAGTTGGTCTTGTTTTATTAAATCATCTAAAAACAAACAAGACAAACGGCGTTATAAAAATCTCTATTTTTATTTTTAATTAAGGAGCTTTTTATGACTTCAAAACTAAAATTTATTATTCTAATATTTTTATTTACATTATTTCTATCATGCAAAAAACAAACAAAAAATATCAAAGATGAAATCACTGTAAATCTTGGCTATGAACTTAATACTATAGACCCTGCTTTAAATGATGAAACCTATGGATATATTTATATTAATCATGCATTTGAGGGACTTCTTAATAAGGATATAAATGGAAATATTGTAGGTGGTGTTGCTGACAAATGGGAAATAAGCGATGACAATCTTACATATACATTTCATTTGAGAGATGATGCAAAATGGAGCGACGGTAAAAAAGTTACAGCCGATGATTTTGTATATTCTTATAGAAGAGCAGTTGATCCGAAAACTGCATCGCCTATTTCTTATTTAATGGAATATATAAAAAATGCCAAAGATATAATAAGAGGTAAACAGCCTTTAGAAAATCTTGGAGTAAATGCTATAGATGAAAATACTCTTACAATAGAACTTGAAGCACCTACTTTATATTTTACTGATATATTAGCTTCAGGCGGAGTTTATATGCCTGTAAGAAAAGATATAATAGAAAAATACGGCGATGATTGGACTTGGAATCCAGAAACATATATCGGCAACGGTTCATATAAAATGACAGAAAGAAAACCTGATGAACTGCTTACTTTTGCAATAAATACTAATTATTGGAATTATACAAATCAAGTTGCTAAAAAAATTAATTTTGTTTTGATAGCTGATGAATATATATCTCTTAATGCTGTTAGAACGGGGGATGTTGATTTTTCTATAAATGCACCTCCTATTGGAGAAATAGAAAATTTAATAAAAGAAAATTTAATGGCTGTGAGTGATATCATAGGAGTTTATTATTTAGATTTAAATACAAAAGATAAAGCATTGTCTGATAAAAGAGTAAGAAAAGCATTATCTCTTGCTATAGATAGAAACTATATAGTATCAAATATAGGATATGGCAAATTAATAGCTGCGGAAGCATTTGTTCCGCCTGTAGTAAAAGGACTTGAAAAATCTTTCAGAGAAGAAAGCAGTAATTATATAATAGCAAACAATTATAGTAATAATGTAGAAGAAGCAAAAAGATTATTAGCTGAAGCAGGATATCCTAATGGAGAAAATTTCCCTATGCTTGAAGTAAAAGTTTCATCTGGTTTTTATACTACAGTTTTGGAAGCAATTCAGCAGATGTGGAAAAATACCCTTAATATTGATGTAATAGTTAGAACAGAAGAATCAAAAATTACTTTGCCTTTCAGAGAATCAGGAAATTATCAAATGGCTAGAACAAGCTGGACTGGTGATTATAATGATCCTCTTACAATGCTTCAAATTATGACTAGCTACAGCGATATAAATTATGGAGGATTTTCTAATACAATATATGATTCTTTAATAGATTTTGCTGTTACGGCAACAAATGCTAGAGATAGAATGGAGGCATTAAAAGAAGCTGAATCAATACTCTTTGATGAAGTTCCTATTATACCTTTCATATATAGAACAGACTTTTTGATAGTTAATCCTAAATTAAAAAATTATGTTAATGAGCCGTTAGGACGTTATAGATTTAACTATGCTTATTTAGAAGAATAAATTACTGCTTATAAATTTTATATAGAATCATTACTATAACTTTTCATTTTCATCATTGGATATTATTCTAACTTCTGCATTTAAAATAATTCCTTTCTGATTGTAAACTTCATCTTTTACTTTTCTCATAAGATTGAGTATATCTCTTCCTGATGCATTATTATAATTAATTATAAAATTTGCATGATAAGGTGCAACCATAGCTCCGCCTAATCTAAAACCTTTCATATTAACGGAGTCTATAACTTTTCCAGCTATCATATTAGTTTCATAATCATTTAAAAACGTACTTCCGGCTGAAGGATATTTAAATTGATTTTTATTTTTTCTATCTTTTAAATATTTATTCATTTCCGGTTTTATTAATTTTTTAGAACCTTTATTTAATTTAAATCTAACATCCAATATAATATATTTTTTATCTTGAAAAACACTTTTTTTGTAAGCGTATTTGCATTCATCTATACCAATATGCATATACTCTATGTTTTCATCTATTATTCCTACACTGTCTATGAACTCAGATATAGAATGCTCATAACATCTTGCATTCATATATGCAGCTCCTCCTATACTCCCAGGAAGTCCGTATAAGAACTCTAAACCTGTAAATGCATTTTTATAAGCATATTTCACAACATCAATAACATTTGCACCGGAGTAGGCTAAAATATTATGAGGTGTATGTTCTATTCTGCTGAAAAAACCTGTATATATTATTGGGAACTCTATTACTTTGTCCAGAAATAGAATATTGCTTCCGCCGCCTAAAATCATGTACCTTTTATTGTTATCATTAATATATTTTATTAAATCTATAAAGCCGTTAATAGTTTCCGGTATATAGAATTCTAAAGCTTTGGCATTAACTCTGAATGTATTAAATTTTTTTAATGAAATGTTTTTTCTGCTTAAAACACCTTTAATAGATTTTCCCATGTACAAATATTCCTAAATATTATTTATTGAGCATATAATAACAAATTTTATAAAACATTACAATATATTTAAAAATATATTAAAAAGAATATAATTGTATAAAAAATAGTTTTATTATTTTCGGCAATAAACTTACTTATTATTTATTATTGCTTGTGATAAACCCGCTTTGAACTATCTGACAACTAAACTTATAAGTTATTCTCTTTTTATTTATATATTATATTAAAAAATCTTGCTTATAAAGAGCTGATAACTTCAATTATATAATAAAAAATATTGTTTGAAACATCTAGTAACTGATTCTATCAGTTACTAGATACTTTATTTTTTATTTTTATTTGTCAGTTATCAGCTGCTCGATTTTTTAATTGTATGTAATTATTTCTCTAAAGCTGCAATCTCATCATAACCTTGTTCTTTAGCTAAATCAAAAATTGTTTTTCCGTCTTTATCAACAACAGAAGTATCTGCACCTTTCTCTATCAAAAGTTTAAGAAGTTCAATATTTTCAGATCTAAGAGCAACAAATATTAAAGGTAAACCAGAAACACTATCAGTTTGAGTATTAATATCAGCACCTTGTTCTATTAAATATTCTGCTATTTCTGTAGTTTTATTTCTTACTGCAGCATTAAGTAATGAATAACTTTTACCTGAATATGAATAACCATTGGTATATGTCATAGCAGGGTCAACACCTTGAGAAACCAAATATTTTACTATATCAATACATTCTTTAGAAACAGCAACAGCAATTACAGGTCCATACTCAAAATTTGAATAATTTATATCTGCTCCATGTTCTGTAAGGAGTTTAACTTTTTCTAAATTGCATCTTCCTATTATAGCAACATTTAATATATTATCTTCATTTTCTTCTCTAGTACCATAAATAATATCAGTGTCTGCTCCTGCATTTAATAATTCCTTTACTACTTCCAAATGATAATTTTTTTCAGACTCTACTGCATAATATAAAGCGTCTATATCTCCTTTTTCTTCTCTAAAATTAACATCAGCACCTTGTTTGATAAGTTCTTTTACAAGTTTCAAATATCCATTTTTTGAAGCTAATTCTAAAGGAGTCCTACTATCATTATCATCTTTCATATTTACATCAGCACCATAAGATATTAATTCAATAGCCTTTTCTTCTGTAGGAAATTTATCAATAGCAAACACTAAAGAAGATTTACTAGGATTTTTTGACTGCCATTCATCGAAAGATTTTTTATCTTTTATAGAATCAATTTCATTAAATAATTTTTCTTCTTCTTCTAACATTGTAGTTTTATATATACTCCACATATCATTAGAAGCATATCCCTGATAGATTTCTTCATCATTATTAGATATTTTATTATTAGATATTTCTGTATTATTGTTATTAACAGAGTTAGTATCTGCAGTTACTTCTGTATTAAGTTTTTTTAGAATTACAGCTTATTATACCGATTAATATTAAAGCCGTTATAATTATTTTTTTCATTTAATTACCCCTTAATCATTATTGTTTATTATAATATCATAAGTAAATATAAAAGTAAAGAAAATACCAATTTACCGTTATACTGTATATGATAAATCAATTAAAAATATGTTGTTAATAAAAAAACAGCTGATAACTTCATCATCAGTTATCAGCTGCTCGATTTTTTATTTATTGTTGTTATGCTAGCCTACGCCTATAATCAGCAAATAAATAAATTTATTTGCTGGCTACCCAAAGGGTACCTACTCGGTCGGCTCACTTATATTATTTTTCTAAAGCTAATATATATTATTACCAATAAAAATTGTTCGCTTTTAGGCTCTGTAAGCCAAAGCTAACAGACGCTCACAATTTTTATATTTAAAATTATTATTTATCTAAAGCCGCAATATCATTATAACCTTTTTCTCTGGCTATATCAAATACAGTCTTATTTTCCTTATTTACAACTGTAGTGTCTGCTCCTTTCTCTATTAAAAGTTTAACAAACTCTGTTTTTCCATTGTCAATAGCCTGAAGCAGTAAAGGATAAGCATCTTCTGAAGGTATAGGAGTATTTACATCAGCACCTTGCTCTATTAAATACTTTGCCATTTTTGTATCACTATTATAAAGA
>NZ_CALXRN010000062.1 GCF_944390595.1 uncultured Brachyspira sp.
TTAACATTGACAAGCACTTTCATTTTAACTTCATTTTTAGCATTTCTGTAATCTTTGCTATTAAGCTCTTTTAAAACAGTTTTATAAATTTCCATTTCTCTATATAATTTATCCCTAATCTTTACAGCATCAGAAATTGATATTCCTATATGAAGTTTGGTCTCATGCTCTTTATTATCTATTTTTAAAATTAAATCTGAAAGCTCATTATTTATTTCTATATATTTTTTTATTAATTCATCAGGATTTTCATTGTTTTCATTATCATCCTTTACAGCTACATTGCTCTTTACTCTTTTTTTAAGCTCATCTTGCTTTTTTATATATTCATCTCTCTTTAATATAGCCTCTCCTAATTTCATAAATACCTCCTTTTTTTATTATTATAATAGTATAACAATAAAGATATTTCAATAAATAAAAATTTTAAAATTATAGAATTTTCAAATTATACGATAATTAATAGTATTTAGATTATTTATGAATATACAAAATAAAATTCATGGATGAAATATGATATTAAATGAAGAATTAAAAAAGAAAATATTAGATCATTTTAAAAATCAGAAAATAGCCGTTTTATACGGAGGAACCAATGAAGAAAGAGAAGTATCTATTAGAAGCGGACAAAATGTTTTTAAAGCATTAACAAGTTTTGATGAGCTTAAAGATAATTGTATTTTAATAGATGTTCAGGATTATTTTGAACTAGTAAATATTTTAAAAAAAGAAAAGATAAAATACTGCTATAATATACTTCATGGAACTTTCGGAGAAGACGGAGCTATACAGGGACTTTTGGAAACACTTAATATAAAATATACCGGAGAGAATATTTTAGTAAGTGCTGTTTGTATGAATAAGGTTTATACTAAAATAATATGGAAATCTTCAAATGTATCAACATCTGATTTTTTCCTTCTTGAAAATGTAAGCTCTGTTAATGATGAGGGCATCAAAGCTGATAATAAAGTATTTAACTTTCCTATAATATTAAAGCCTATATCAAGCGGATCTAGTGTAGGAGTATCACTAATAAAAAGTAAAAATGAATTTGAAAGTATAGTTGATAAATTAGATAATGTAAGCAATTATTTTATAGAGCCTTATATAAAGGGTAAAGAAATAACTATAGGATTAGTTAAAGAGTGCGATGATATTTGTGTATTTCCTATATTAGGTATAAATTCAAAAAATGAAATATACGATTATGATGCAAAATATACTCCTGGAAAAACAGAATTAGAAATGCCTGCAAAAATATCAAAAGAAATAGAAAATAAAGTTATAGAAACTGCTAAAAAAGCATATACTGTATTAGGCTGCACAGGTCTTTGCAGAATAGATGCAATCATAGGTGAAAATAATGAAGTTTATTTAATGGAAGTTAATACTCAAAGCGGTATGACTGACACTTCAGATATACCTGCTATGGCCAAATATAAAGGAATGGGATTTGAAGACATTGCTTTATATGTTTTAGGACTGCTTCAATAAAAATTAAGAATAAAAAATCCTCCAAATAAAATTATATTTGGAGGATTATGTTATAAAGATCAAATAATTGTCAATAAATTAGAATAATCATTGCTGTATCCCATCTGATCTAAAAGTGCAGAAATCTCACCTCTATGATGTGTATTATGATTAAGCTCATGCATTATTAAATGATATCTTGATTTTTTTACTTCTAAATTAGGAACTGAAACTTTTCCTGTTATATTAAAATCATCTATAGAATTAATTATTGCTATTATAACATCATCAAGTTTCATTCTTACATCTATCAAAGTTTGGAAATCTTTTTCTATATCTTTATTGAAACTAAAATCATCGTTCAAATAAGTTAATAACTCTTCATTTGCAATAGTTTTTTTATTTGAATATTTTCTATATACACTAAAGAAATACATATCGCATTGAATAATATGAACAAATATTCCATATATAGATTTAAAATGAGCTCCTGTATCTTTCTTCAAATCCTCTTCTTTAACTTTTTTCAAAATTTCAATAAGATTTGCATTGGCAGTTTTATTATATAAAGCCATCATATTCATAATTTTTTTTGCTGTTTTATCTTCAATAGCTTTTTTGCTTACAGCTATCTTTTTATTTACACCTTTTTCCACACTTTCTTTTTTAGCATTTATCAGATTAGTTTTCATCTGCTTAACTTTATCTGTAATATTTTTCTTCTCTTCCTGAAGTTTCTTTAATTGCTTAGTCTTTAGCTCCTTGACATTTTTCTTTAAATCTTTTGTTATGCTTGCTTTTATTTTTTCTATGTCTTTAATTTTTTTGTCTAATTTCTTAGACTCCATTTCTATTTTTTTAGTTAATTCTTTTACTTTAGATTCTATCATAATAATAACCCTTAATTTTTATTTTAATATATTATAATATTTTATTTTTGATAATTCAATATTATAGTAAAATATTTTATTTAAAAATATAATTTCTATAACAAAAAATTAAACATTCTAAATTAAATGAAAAAGAAAATTCTTTCAATAATCTAATAACCTCTTTTAATGTTTCCCCTGAAGCATAAACATCATCTATCAAAAGTACATTTTTATTTCTTAAATTATCAGCTCCTATTATTTCAAATGCATCTTTTATATTTTCATTTCTTTCTTTCAAGGTATTTAAAAATTTTTGTTCTTTTATATCTTTTTTTATTTTTATACAATCTAATTTTTTTATATTAAATTCATTAAAAAAATAATCAGCAAAAAAATTCATAACACCGTTATTTTTATTAGAAGGTATGTAAATTACAACATCGAATTTATTATTACTCTTAATATAATGTTTTATATTTTCTATTATTTTAACTGGAAAATCAATATTTTTACTTTTAAAAGCTCTAAGCTCATATCCAAGTTCTTTATCCAAGTCTCCAAGTGCTGTTACTTTTATATTATCAAAATAAAAAACTTTATACGGATTAAAAATATCATTCATTATTTTTTAATATAAGATAAATAATACTTGCAAATAAAACATTTACTATCATACCTTTATATCCATTAATAACACCGTTAAACCAAGTATTAATACTTACGTCGAAAACAAAAGTCAAAATAAAAGATGATAATCTTGCAGATACAAAAGCTAATAATACAATTAAAATAAATGATATACTTTTATTTCTTAACAGTACCACAATAGAAGAAAATACAATGCCTTCAAACATTAAAAAATACAAAGTCGGAGGCATAGGCATATTAGTAATGAAATAATTCATTAATGGAGAAGCTACAGAAAGTATTATCAAAAACAAAGGATTTAATATATACGCTCCTATAGACAAAGTAAAAAATATAGGCAGAAACTCATTTCCTTTTAATCCTAAAGAATGTGTCGAAATAGGGCATGCTAAACTTAATGCACTAAGAATAAATAAAATAAATATATTAATATTTAATTTTCTTAATGATAAACTTGTCATATTAATAATCCAGATATTATTTTGATATATTATACTTAAAATACAATTTTTTTCAAATTTAATCTGCCAAAAAATCAAATATAAAACTACCCTAACATATATGTTGATAATTTGTTAATAATAAATAAAAAACTATTAACATTATAAACAAATTTTAAATTAAGAAAAATTATAAATTCTATTATTAAATTCTTTATTTTAAACAAATACTCAAACTGTTAATATAAAAAAAGTTATCAACAATATATTATTAATAAAATTCTATTTTCTTCTTATATGCAAAAACTTATCAACATATAAACAGTTTAATAATAATAAAAAACATATTTAAAAAATTTAATATATAATATTATTATATTAAGAAAAATTATACATACTTCAAAATTTAAATTTATACCATGAAATATTAGATGAATTCAATTAATTTTACTATGTTGATAACTTGTTCATAATGTTAATAATTTTAAATATAAAATACTGTATAAATTCATAATAAAAATTCCTTTTATAAATTTAAACATTAAATTCAAAATTTGAATTTAATATTTAAATACCTAATTAGCTTTTTTAATTATTTCATGTTATAATTTAAAAAATATATTATGTTTATTTATATTGAGGCTATGAAACAAAGTTTTTATATTAATGATAAATTAAAAGATTTGATATCTAATCTTATATACGAAATACAAAATTATAATTGTGTAATATCAAAATATATGAACTTGGAAAAATATGATGAAGAATATAAAAATATAGTAATGAGGCAGTCTTTTTTTATAGATAGAACTATGGAAGCATTAAATGATTTTAATGATATAAATTCTAAATCATTTAGGCTTAATATGAATTTTGAAAATGTTGATAATATAATGAATAATGTTATTGAAAATTTTTCTGATATATTTAAATCTAAGAGAGTTAAATTTACTATAAATAATAATATGAATGATGATTGTACAGTTCTTATGGATAGAAATAAATTAATAAGCAGTTTATTTAATATATTAACTTTTA
>NZ_CALXRN010000063.1 GCF_944390595.1 uncultured Brachyspira sp.
ATAGCTTTATCGTAATCATCTAATGCATTTTTATAATCTTCTAAATTAGATTTTGAAAGTCCTCTATTATAGTAAAGTTCTGCATCATTTTTATTTAATTTTATAGCACAAGTAAAATCTTCAATAGACTTTTCAAATTCTCCTAATGCTCCATAACATAAACCTCTATTATTATAAACGTCGCTAATGGTATTATCAAGTTTTATACTTTTAGTGTAATCTTTAATGGCTTTCTCATAATCACCCATCTCATATTCAGTCAAACCCTTATTATAATATATATCTGCATTATTATTATCCAATTTTAAAGCAGTATTAAAATCTTTTAACGCCTCTTTATATTTACCTAAATTGTTTTTTGCAAGTCATCTGCAATTATAAATTTCCGCATTATCTCCATTATAAAATATTAGTTTATCATAATATTCTATTGCCTTTTCATAATCACCATTATCAAATGCTTCATCTGCTAATTTATAAAAATCATCAATTTCTCTCATATGTATATACATCCATCTCATAATTACTTAACATATTAAATAATACATCAAAAATAAAATTTATAACAGATTTAATTATAGATAACTATTTAATATTTTTTAATTGATTTTAATGTTTTTAAATTTATAATTATAAAACATTTCAATAAAGGAGATAAATTATGATTAATAATATTAAAATATTCACCACAGTATCATTAATTATTATTACAATATTAAGCTGTAATAATAAAGCCTCAAAAACAACAGCAGCAATAAAAACAAAAACAGACTATTCAGATACAAATAATTGGATGTCAATACCAGAAAACCCAAATGACAGAGAAGTAGATGTATTTTATTTATACCCTACAACTTGGGAAAGAGAAAATACAAATGAAAGTATAATATGTCCTATAGATCATGCCCAAATGAGAAGCGGAGCTACAAATATGATGATGCAGCATATGGGAATATTTGAAGAAATAGCAAGCGTATATGCCCCATTCTACAGACAAGCTGATGCTTTATATTTAGTAGATAAAAAAAATAATATAAGCAGAGAAGAACAGGATAAATACTTTTTTGCAGAACCAAAAGAAGATGCTATTGCTGCATTTGATTATTATATAAAAAATTATAATAATGGCAGACCCTTCATATTAGTAGGACATTCTCAAGGTGCTATAATGATAAAAGAAATATTAAAAGATTATTTCAAAACAAATGAAAATTTAAAAAATAGAATGGTTGCCGCTTATGTTCTTGGCTATTCTGTTACTCAAAAAGAGTTAGATGAAAATCCTCATTTAAGATTTGCAAACAGCGAATATGACACTGGAGTAATAATTTCTTATAATACAGAAAGCCCTGATTTTAACGGCTACAATCCTACCCTTCTTGAAGGCTCTATTGCTATTAATCCTATAACTTGGACATTAGATGAAACTATAGCAGCAAAAGAACAAAGCATAGGAGCTAATATTGCATCAAATTATGGAAAACCAACAAAAATAGCAGATGCAAAAGTTGATAAAGCAAGAGGCGTTATAAAATGCAGCACTATAAATCCTGATGATTTTTATTCTGGAGAAAACAGTGTATTTGAAAAAGGCGTTTATCATGCTTATGATATAGCTCTTTATTATTATGATTTAAAAGAAAATGTTAGAAAAAGAGTAGGAGCTTTTTGGAAATAAATAAAATATAAAAGCGGGCAAAGTAATAATCAATATTATTATTTTGCCCTCAACATGGTTTATAAAATATAAATATACGAAAATTATCTAAATTAATTAGCTACAAATTCTTTTCCTCTTTTATCAAGTACATTCAAACTTATAGCATTAAGTCTAATGGTTTCATAATTGTCTATATCCAATATCTCTACAACTCCTACAACTTCTATCCAATCTTGAGGATTAGGTATTTTGCCGTTATAATTAAATTCAAAACCTGCAACACCGTCATATCCGCAGCATCCTGGTCCATATCTAAATACAAAATTAAGTTTCTCTCCTGTTTCTTTATCTGTAAAACCGTCATATATACCTTCAAGTTTTATTATTTTTCCTTTATAATCATCCGGATTCAAATAAACATCATTACATTGATTTATAAACATTCTTTCCTTTATTTCTATAACATTATTCATATCAATAGATGATGAAGAACTTGCAGTATTATCAGCCTCATTTGAAGACTTATCACTAGGATTTCCATAATCATATTTTTTCTTCGGTATATCAACATAATTTTTTTCTATATCAAACCATCCGTCATTATATTCTTTTTTTGAACAAGAAGAAAATGACAGCAATATAATAAATAAAAACAATATAGCTTTCATAATTTTAATTTCTCCTTATATTTTTTATACGTAAATTATTTTATAATCTTTCCTATTATGGAAAATATTAAAAGCATAGCTAAATTAACCATAACAATACATGCTCCTGTAGGATATTCCAATTGAAATGATGCAACTATACCTATAAAAAAGCAAAATACTGATAATACAGCCGATGAAATTATAACACTCTTAAAAGTATTAAATACTCTCATAGAAGTTAATGCCGGAAATATTATCAAACTTGATATAAGCATAGCCCCCATCATTCTCATACCTAATACTATTATCAAAGATGTTAGTATAGATATAAGCATATTATAAAGTTCTGCATTAATACCTACAGCACGTGCAAAATTTTCATCAAAAGTAACTAAAAATATTTTATTATAAAATAATACATAAAGTACTATAACTATAACACTAACAATGATGCTTATGTAAACTTCACTTTTACTCATAGCAAGTATACTTCCAAACATATAATTACATACATCAGTATTTATACCTGTTTTTACAGTAATAGCAATTATACCTACAGCTAAAGATACACTTGATATTAAAGCAATAGCTGCATCTCCTTTTATTTTACTGTTTTCACTTAATCTTAAAAGCAGTATCGAAGCGACAGCAACTATAGGTATAGAAAGCTGCAAAGTAGAAAGACCAAACATCATAGAAAGAGATAATGCTCCAAATCCTACATTTGAAAGCCCGATACCTATCATAGAATATCTTTTTAAAACCAAATTAACACCTAAAAGTGCAGCACATAATGAAACTAATATGCCGACTATAACAGCCCTTACAATGAAGGTATATGAAAAAAGTTCCTGAATCAAAGCAATCATTTCATATCCTCCCCTGATATTCTTTTGTATATGTCGGTTTTTGTATAATCTTCTGTGCTTCCAAAAAAAAGCATATCTTTATTCAAATGAAGTATTTTATTAGAATATTTTATCGCACTTGCTATATCATGCGAAACCATAATAATAGTAACTTCACTATTAAGTTTTTTTATCAAATTATAAAGATCAACTGTAGCTATAGGATCTAAACCTGTAGAAGGCTCATCAAGTATCAATAATTCTTTTGTAGAACATAATGCCCTAGCTAATGCCACTCTCTGCTGCTGTCCTCCTGATAGATCCTTATAAGATTTTTTTTGTAAATTTTCTATATTAAGTTTCTTTAAATTTTCCAAAGCAATTTTTTTATCTTTAGAAGTATAAAACGGCAAAAAACTTTTCTTATTTAATCTTCCTGCTATAACAACTTCAAATACGCTTGCTGGAAATGATTTCTGCACTATACCCTGCTGAGGAAGATAACCAATCTCATTTTTCTTTATATTACTGAAAGATATGCTGCCTTTTTTATATTTCATAAGCCCAAGTATAGTTTTTATTAATGTAGTTTTACCTGAACCATTTTCTCCTATTATAGAAAGATAATCTCCTTTATTTAAAGAAAAATTGATATTAGATAATACCTCATTACTGTCATAAAATACTGATAAATCTTTTATATTCAACATCAATTTAAACCCTTTTTCAAACTCTCTAAATTATCCCTCATAATAGATAAATATGTAACACCAGAATTAAATTCTTCTTTGCTTACATTCTGACCAGAGTGAAGCTTTAATTTACCTGCTCCAGTTTGTTCAGAAAGAGTATTGGCAATTTTTTCATTACTCAATTCTATATAATATAAATAAGGTATATTATTTTCTTTAATATAATCTATTAAATATGCAATAGTTTTAGGACTTGCATCAACTTGACTGCTGCATCCTGTAAATGGAGCTCTGTATTCCAAACCATACTCATCTGCCAAATATCTGAATGGAAACCTGTCCCCAAATACTATATTTTTTCTTTTTGAAGAATTTATAGCATTTCCTATCTCTTTGTCTAAAGCTAATAATTCCTGATTATACTTATTGGCATTAGATTTATATAATTCAGCATTAGCACTATCAACTTCAGACATGGCATCACAAATAGCATTTACCATTAAAACCGCATTTTTAGGAGAAGTCCATATATGTTCATCATAAATACCTTCATGCTCATGAGGTTCATTCATATGATCGCCATGCTCATCATGATTTTCTTCTTTACCATGATCATGTTCTTCATCATGTTCCATACCTTCAACAATCTCTTCATTCAATGCTTTTACATAATCGATTAACTTTACTATTTTTTTACCATTAGTATC
>NZ_CALXRN010000064.1 GCF_944390595.1 uncultured Brachyspira sp.
AAATATGAAAGTGGAAATTGATAATTATTTGGACTTAATTCAAAATCATCACTGATATATTTTGTAGGCTTTTCAGGATCCATCTTAGATATTAAACTTGCGGATAAAAATACTTTTCTCATAAAAATTACTCCTTTTATTTTCTATATATTTATTTGTTATATATACATATTCTCTATATAATAATATATATATCATTATATAGGACGTGAATATCATGTGTTTAAAAACTTTAGAAATAAAATTTGCTTTACCTTCATCTATAAAGCTTAATCAAGCTATAGGCTCTATCATGCAAGGTGTACTCATGGAACGTATTGACCATGATTATGCTACATATCTTCATCAGCAAAATCTACGACCTTACAGTCAATATATATTTTTTAGCAAAAAACAAAATTGTTTGATTTGGCGAATTTCTTCACTAAATGATGAAGCTGAAAATAAAATTTTAACGCCTCTATTAGACTTGCCATATAGTATTTATTTACGCCATAAACAAGTCAATATTACCACCCTTAGTAAAGAAATCATCTATAATAATACTTATGAAAAACTTGCTCAAAAATATTTTTCTTCAATAATTAATACAGATGAAAAAGCTTTTATAGATTTCAAATTTATCACTTCTACGACTTTTAAAAGTCAAGGAAAATATATTATTTTTCCTGACCTACATTTACTCATAACCAATTTACTGAACCGCTGGAATACTTATTCTCAAACAGATTTTTTAAATGACAAGACCGTATATTCTCAACTACAAAAACATCTTTATGTAGCTGATTATAAATTAAATATGCGACCATTTTCCTTAGAAGGAATACGTATTCCTGCTTTTGTTGGTACTTATAATATTGGTATACAGCCCAATCCTACAGCTCAAAAAATCTTTGCCATGCTATCCGAATTTGCTATGCTTTCAGGCATAGGTATAAAAACAGCTATAGGAATGGGGGCTGTCCAAACACAAATACATTTTTAAGTTTCTCTATTATTACAAAAAAATCCTTTTTCTTTTTTTATTTATCTATTATGACATAAACAGCCCGATATCTTTCAAAGCTATCGGACTGTTTATTTTCTTATACAATCCTTCTTTCTTATTTATACATTTCTATCAATCATCAAAAAGACCACCTATAAAACTACACACTGCACAAGCTGCCGCAAAACCTACTGCTACTGGAGCTGCTGCCACTACTGCTGCACCTAATGTTGTTGACGCTAATGCTGCTCCTGCTGTCGTTGTCATTGCTGCACTTACTGCTGAACCTGTCGCTCCTGCTACTACAGTACTTGTCGCTGCACCTGCTGCTCCTGTAATGCCTCCTTTTATTCCTGCTACTGCTACATCTCCTACTGCTTCATCTACTGCTTTTTTACCATTGAATACGTCTACTACTGATGATACTGCCTCTATTCCTGCTCCAGCTATTGCTCCTACAGATCCACCACTTTTTACTGCTGACGTTACTGTATTTAATGTTGCTACATTTCCAAGTGCTTTATCTGCTATTCTTTTTGTTGTATTTGACGAAATTCCTGTAGACTTTACTTTCTGTGTTACTGAATTGCCAATTTTTTTTACCGTTTCTTCTGTTCCATATACTGCTGTTTTATTATAATGACCTGCTTTTATTTGTTCTATAGTTTTTCTTACACCTGAATTACTTACTGTATCTTTTAATTGCGCATGACCAATCACTTTATTTCCTTGTTTCATAACAATATCTCGCATTTGCGCTGTTGGAGATTTCGTAAGTGCAGCCGTTTTCCCTTGAACTATGTTTATTGGATTTAAATTATACTGATCTTTAAATAATATTTCATGAACATGCCCTTTTAACTGTATATTTTTTCCTGCACGACTTAATGCTTCTAATCCGACTTTAGCTTCATAACCTTCTTTTGCCATAATTGTTGCTTCTGTATATTTATTATTACTCATAATTAACGCTCCTTATATAAATCAATTAATACTTTTTAAAATACCTATAAAATTTCGTTTTATTCATTAATCCTCAAATTATCTTTGTATCTTTCATTATTTACTTAAACATTTTTCCTTTTTCATAAAATCCATTCTAGCATCCATCTCATCTCCTTTTTTCTTTTATATTATATATATCCATCTTAATTTTCTTATTTTGGCATTTTATTAAATAAATTTTTTTACTCCATCAATAACGATTTCTCCTATAATTCTAATCATCAATATCCCTCCTTTTCTATATATCTACTAATACTGCTATCCATTCTCCATGTTCTTTTCATCATTTCGTTTTCCATTTCATTCCTTTTATCATATAAATCATATTTCACTACTCCAAAAGCACTATCAAAACTATTTCTAAATTCCATTTTTATTCCTCCTTATTTTCTACCTTGATTTTCTTTCTATATATAATATCCATTCACTTTTTTTCTTTTTGGCATTTTGATTGAAAATTTTTCTTAAATTTTTTCTTTTATATTTATAGCCCTTCTTTCTCCAAAGAAGATTTCCTTACATTATTTATATCTGCCTTAATTCATTTATTCTGGCATTTTTACTTAAAAGATTTTTTATTTTTATTGACAAAAACTTTTATATCTTTTATCTTAATT
>NZ_CALXRN010000065.1 GCF_944390595.1 uncultured Brachyspira sp.
TATTATCCTGCATTCCTTCCTGCCAAGTAAATAAAAGATTTTTTAATTCCTGAAAATCAAAATCCATTAACTGCCATTTATCTTTATTTTTATAATCAACTTTCAAATGATGAAAACTAAATACCATACTAAGTTCATTTTCTTTTTCACCAGAATATTTAATGCAGTTTTCTATGCTTGTTGAAGACATCTCGCCTACTGTGATTGCATTATCATATTTTCCGAAAGTATTTTTATTTAACTCTTTTAAATATTTATGTATATTGTGTCCGTCAGTATAGAAACGTCTGCCGTCGCCTTCAAAATCGTCTTCAAAAACTTCAGGCTTTGATATAAGGTTTATAACATCAAATCTGAATCCGTAAACTCCTTTTTTTATCCAGAAGTTAACTATATCAAAAATTTCTTTTCTTACTTCTTCATTGTCCCAATTCAAATCAGCCTGACTAACATCGAATAGATGCAAATAATATTCATCAAATTTTTCTACATACTGCCAAGCATTGCCTCCGAATTTAGATACCCAATTTGTAGGAGGTTCTTTTTTTCCATTAACTACTCTCCCCTTTTTGAATATATAATAATTTTTATATTTTTCTTCCCCATTCATAGCTTTCTTAAACCATTTATGCTCTGTGGAAGTATGATTGAATACCATATCAAACATTATATCTATATTTCTTTTTTTAGATTCTTTTATGAGTTCTTCAACATCTTCCATAGTGCCGTAAGAAGGATCAACATTATAATAATCAGCAACATCGTATCCATTATCTTTTTGAGGAGAAACAAAGAAAGGAGTACTCCAAATAATATCTATACCTAAATTTTGTAAATAGTCTAATTTTGATATTATACCTCTTATATCTCCAAATCCGTCATTGTTGCTGTCCATAAAAGATTTCGGATATATTTGATAAACAACTTTATTTTTAAAATTCATAATTCATTCCTGTTTTAATTAGATTTATAATAAATTCTTGAGTTATACCTAAACAACTACATTTTGTCAAAAATAAATTTATATTTTTGTTTTTATATCTGGGGCTTTGCCCCAGACACCAGTTCTTTTATTGGTATAAAAGAACCAAAAGAACTGCATTTTTATAGGTTATACCCTATATTTAATAGGCATGTTTTTAATATAAAGCTCTAGCAATTGCGTTTTTTGCTACTTTTTTGTGCGGCAAAAAAGTTGATAATATATTTACAAAATATAAAAATTAACAAAATATAATTGTTTAGATTATAACGGCAGCTAAGTAATATATAGTTAACTGCCGTATATATAATAAAAACCTATAAATATTTTACCCCGCTTAATTATTTTATTTCTATAATTTTTCCTTCACCATTTTTTATAACATTATTTTCTTTTAATAAATTAATTTTAGTGCCGTCAGTAAACACAACAGGAGATACTAAAGATTTCCCATGATTTTTTACATATTCTAAATCAACTTTAGCTATCTTGTCTCCTTTTTTTATTTTATCTCCCACTTTTACAAAAGATTCAAAACCTTCTCCATTAAGCTCTACAGTATCCATACCTATATGAATAAGTATTTCATTTCCGTCTGAAGTTTCTATACCATAAGCATGTTTTGTAGGGAAAGCAGCTATTATTTCACCATCGCAAGGAGAAGTTACTATACTATCAGCTAATTCTATTGCAAAACCTTCACCCATAGCACCGCTTGAAAATGCCTCGTCTGCTATATCTGATAATTTATAAACTTTTCCATTCATAGGTGAAACAAAATTATCATCATCTAAAGTTATCGCTTCTGCAGTTGATACATTATTTGAAACAGTTTCTAAAATATCTGTATTATCAGTTAAATCTTCTGGTTTTAATTTTTTCTTTCCTACTATAAGAGTTAATACTAATGGTATGGCTATAGCAAAAATCATAGCAACAGCAAACATTAACATATGCTTTGGCTGTATTGAAAGTATTCCCGGTATACCTCCAATACCAATAGATGTAGCCATAACCTTAGAAGCAACTGATATAATTGCAGCAACACAAGAACCTATTAAACCGCATACAAATGGAAAACCATATTTTAAGTTTACACCGAATAATGCAGGTTCTGTAACTCCTAAATAACATGATATAAATGCTGGTATATTTATTTGTTTAGCTTTGTTATTTCTCTTCTGAAGTATAGACATAGCAACTACTGCAGAACCCTGAGCTATATTTGATAAAGCTATCATAGGCCATAACATAGTACCGCCGAACTGACTCATAAGCTGTAAGTCAATAGCATTAGACATGTGATGAAGCCCTGTTATTACTAAAGGAGCATAGAAGAATCCGAATACTCCGGCAAACAAAACTCCAAATTTTGATGTTAAGCCTGTATATACAACATAAGAAACTGCCTCGCCTATTTTCCAGCCTATAGGACCTACAACAGAATGAGCTATAATAACTGTTGGTATTAATGAAGCAAACGGTATTATAACCATAGAAACATATTCAGGTACAATCTTTCTCCAAAACTTCTCTAAATACACTAAAATAAATCCTGCCATTATAGCTGGTATAACCTGAGCCTGATAACCAACCATAGGCATTTTAAAAATTCCGAAATCATAAAATTTAGGATCAACGGTTCCTACTAAATAAGCATTAACAAGCTGAGGAGAAAC
>NZ_CALXRN010000066.1 GCF_944390595.1 uncultured Brachyspira sp.
TCTTCTTTTTTTACTCCAGGCATGTCCATTTCTATAGAATAATTTTTATCATTTTCTTCTATATTGCAGCGGCATGCTCTTTTCATTTCATTATTATTGTATAAGCTATTAAATGCTTCATTAAAACCTCTAAAATCATCTAATATAGTATGTAAAGCTGGTAAAAATATGTTTTTAGTCATAGTTAAAACTCCTTATTAACTTTTATATTTCTGATTTAATGTAGCTTTTTAATCTATTTCCTAACTCTTTTGAGTTTTTATCATCGCTACACTAATATATATGCAAGAATTGTACCAATTATTTTTATTATATTGTTTATTAATTATACGTTTTTAGTCTTTTTTAAGATATCAAATTATTATAGAAATGATAATGTGTATGATATTAATACAGTTAAAATAAGGCTTTGTATATCAATTATACTAGTTAATATGTAAATAAGAATCGATGTATCTAATTTGTACTGAGTTTTATTAAAAAATTAAAATATATAAGTTTTTTATTTAGATGTTTTATATGTATCAAAAAATAATAAATTTTAATAATTTATTTGTATTTTATCAATATAAATATTTAATCGTAAACCTTTTATATTTTTATGGTTGACAATTATTTTGTATATGTTATTCTATTTCTATGAGTAGAAACATAAAGGAAAATATAATATCCATATTGGAATCAAATAAAGGCCTTTATATATCCGGTGAAAAATTGGCAAACAGTTTGAATGTAAGCAGGGCGGCAGTTTGGAAGGCTGTAAAAACTCTTAAGAATGAAGGTTATGACATTAAGGCAGTATCTAATAAGGGATATGTAATGTCAATAGAAACGGATGTTTTATCATCAAAAATCATAAAAAATAACATGTCTAAATATGATGATAAGTTTAATTTTATTATATATAAAACAGTTGAATCTACAAATATTATAGCCAGAGGACTTGCAATAAAAGGAGCAGAAAGCGGAACAGTTGTATTAGCAGAAGAGCAGACAAGCGGATACGGAAGAAACGGAAAATCATTTTTTTCTCCTTATGGAACCGGAATATATATGAGCATTATACTTAATTTAAAAAAAGAGAATAAGATTTTTAATAATTTGTTTATAACAACTGCTGCGGCAATGGCTGTATCAAAATCTATAGAAGAAATTACAAATGAGGACACTCAAATAAAATGGATTAATGATGTGTTTATAAATAATAAAAAAGTATGCGGAATACTTACTGAAGGAGCATTTAGTTTTGAAGATGGGAAATTAGATTATGCTGTAATTGGAATAGGAATTAATGTTAATTTTCCTAAATCAGGTTTCCCTAAAGAGCTTGATAATATAGCGGCATCAATAAGTACAAAAACAGATATAAGAAATATTTTAATAGCAAGAATATTAGAAAATCTTTGGGAATATTATTTCAATGATGTTAATTTTTATGAAGAGTATAAAAAGCGTTCATTTTTAATTGGCAGAAAAGTTATTATAAATATAAATGGAGATGAAAATATAGTTAAGGTTTTAGATATAGATAAGAGTTTTGCTCTTGTTATAGAATTTAATGACGGTAAAGTTGACAGGCTTTTATCAGGAAGCATAAATTATAAATAGGAAGGTTAATAAAATGAGCAATATTGAATCAATTATAAAACAGGAAATATCTTTAGAGGATTTAAAGTTAAAAATTATAAATGGGTATGATATAACAAAAGAAGAGGCTTTAAAATTGGTTGATGTACCGTTAGAAAATTTATGTTCATCTGCTAATGCATTAAGAAAATATTTTTGTTCTGATATATTTGATATGTGTTCAATAATAAATGCTAAAAGCGGAAAATGCTCAGAAAATTGCAAATTTTGTGCCCAGTCATCTCATTATGATACAAACTGCGAGGAATACGAAATATTAGATAAAGAAAAGATTTTAGAACAGGGAAAAAGCGATTTTGATAAAGGTGTTTTAAGATACTCTATAGTAACATCAGGAAGAGCTTTATATGGAAAAGAGATTGATGAAGTTTATGAGGCATTAGAGACCCTAAATAAAGAAACTGACGGATATATATGTGCTTCTTTAGGGCTTCTTGATGAGGAAGGATTTAGTAAAATGAAAAAAGCAGGACTTAGAAGGGTGCATAATAATTTGGAAGCTTCAAGAAATTTCTTTCCTCAAGTATGCACTACTCATACTTATGATGACAAAATTAAAGCTATAAAAGCAGCACAAAAAGCAGGAATGGTTGTATGCAGCGGCGGTATTATGGGAATGGGTGAAACTTGGGAAGATAGAATTGATATGGCAATAGAGCTTAGAGAACTTGGAATAATGTCAATACCTGTTAATATGCTTAATCCTATAGCAAGCACTCCTTTTGAAAATATTAATCCTCTTACTGAAGATGATATGAGAAGAATAGTTGCTATTTACAGATTTATTAATCCTAGAGCATTTATAAGACTTGCAGGCGGAAGGGGACTTATGAATGATAAAGGAAAATCATGCTTTTTATCCGGAGCAAATGCAGCTATAACAGGCGATATGCTTACTACTGCAGGAATATCAATAGAAACGGATAAAAAAATGGTAGAAGAATTAGGATATAAAATTCAGCTTACAGAAGATTGATTATATAAAAGTAAAAGAGAAAATTATTATGGCTAAAGCACTTTTTATAACGGCAACTGGTACTGATATAGGAAAAACTTATGTATCAGGTTTAATTGCTGAATATATGAAAAATAAAGGTTTGGATATAGGTTATTATAAAGCAGCTTTAAGCGGAAGCAATGATATAACAGACAGCGATGCTTGGCATGTAAAAGAGAAAGCTAATTTATCAGATTCATATAATGAAATGGTGTCTTATACTTATAAGCATGCCTATTCCCCTCATTTGGCAGCTCAAATTGAGGGGAATCCTCCTAATATAGAAATCATAAGAAAAGCATATAAAAATATGTCTGAAAAACATGATTATATTATAGTGGAGGGAAGCGGCGGTATAATATGCCCTATAAGATATGATGATAATAAAAAAATATTTTTAGAAGACATAATAAAACAATTAAATATACCTTCTATAATAATAGCAGATGCCGGACTTGGCACAATTAATTCTACGGTTTTAACTATAGAGTATATGAGAAATAAAAATTTAAAAATTAATGGTATTATATTAAATAGATTTGAAATAACAAATAAAATGCATGATGATAATAAAAAAATGATCGAAGATATGACTGGTGTAAAAATTATAGGCGTTGTTATGGACGGTATTTTAAAATTAGATGATAAAAATTTAGACAATCTTTTTGAATAATATTTTTACTTTTATTTCACATAAATAAAAAGGACTTATTATGACATTAGAAGAAAAGGATTTAAAATATATTTGGCATCCATGCTCGCAGATGAAAGATTATGAAGAACTTCCTCCGATCATTATAGACAGAGGAAAGGGAATTTATTTATACGATAAAGACGGAAAAGAGTATATTGATATCGTAAGTTCTTGGTGGTGTAATTTACTTGGGCATTGCAATGAAAAAATAAATGCTAATATAAAAGCACAGCTTGACAGATTAGAGCATGTAATATTTGCAAACTTCTCTCATGAAGGAGCTATTAAATTATGCGAGGAGCTTATAAAAATAATTCCAAAAGGATTAACTAAATTCAATTTTTCTGATAATGGTTCTTCATCTATAGAAGCTGCATTAAAAATGTCTTTTCAATATCAGCATCAAATAGGAAATACAAAAAGAACAAGATTCATGTGTTTTACTGATGGTTATCATGGTGAAACTATTGGGGCATTATCCGTTGGAAGTTTAGACTTATATGCAAAAATATACAAGCCTATGTTAATGGACACTATACATATAGAAGCACCTGACTGCTACAGATGTAAATACTGCAAAAATAGAGAAACTTGCAAATGCGAATGTTTTGAAGATGCTGAAAAAAAGTTT
>NZ_CALXRN010000067.1 GCF_944390595.1 uncultured Brachyspira sp.
TCAAAAGAATACCAAAAAGAATTGAAAAAGATTAAAGATATACTAAAATGATAAAAAAATAATACCCATTTCATAATATATAAATTATAAAATAGGTATTATTAATAATTCAAATTATTCTATTTCAGTAGATTTAGGATCTTTCAAGTATTTTTTTGTCATAGTTATTACTATAGGCGATAATAAAAGTATAGCTATTAAGTTAGGTATAGCCATAAGTCCATTAAATGTATCAGATATAGCCCAAACTAATTTTAAGTTTGTAACAGATGCTAATACTATAGCAACTATGAATGCCAATTTGTATATGGATATTACAATTTTATTTCCATTTGTTAGATAACCGAAACATTTTTCTCCGTAATAAGCCCAACCTATCATAGTAGATAAGGCAAATAATACACTAGATATAGTAAGTATGATTTCACCTGTAAAGCCTAAAGAATTTTTAAAAGCCAATGAAGTAAGAGCTGCACCATCAACATTAGTAGTTCCATATATACCAGAAGATAAAACTACAAGCCCTGTGATTATACATATTATTAATACATTGAAAACTTCAAATATTCCCCACATACCTTGTTCTATTGGATTATTGGTATCACTTGTAGCATGTACTATAGGAGCAGTACCGATTCCTGCTTCATTAGAAAATACTCCTCTAGCTACACCATATCTCATAGCAATAAATATAGCATATCCAGATATTCCTCCTCCAATAGATTCCATAGAGAATGCACTATTTAATACTAAATTAATAGCATTAGGTAAGTTTTTAGAATTTATTATTAATATTATTAAACCGGATATAAAATATAATAAAGCCATAAAAGGTACTAATTTTTCAGTTACTGTAGTTATTCTTTTTATTCCTCCAATTATAACAAGTCCTACTATAAATGCCACTATTATACCGCTTGCTATATTAGGTACTTTAAAAGTTTGCTGCATTAAACTAGCTATTGCATTAGATTGTGTCATATTTCCAGCACCAAAAGTGGCAATTCCTGCAAATATACTAAATAACATAGCAAGCCATTTTAGTTTTAATCCTTTTTCCATATAGTACATAGGACCGCCATAGTGTATTCCTTTTTCATCTTTATTTCTAAAGTATACTGATAAAGTAACTTCTGAAAATTTAGTTATCATACCAAAAAAAGCAGATAATACCATCCAAAATAGCGCTCCTGGACCACCGGCGACTAATGCTGTCGATACACCTGCTATACTTCCTATTCCTATTGTACTGGCCAAAGCCACACTAACAGCTTGGAATGGGGTAACATTATGAGATGATTTTTTATTAGAGCCTAAAGATCCGTAAGTCATTTTCATCCATAATACTACTCTTGTTATCTGAAATATATTTAATCTTATTGTTAAATATATTCCTGTACCAACAAGCAGTACTAACATGTAAGGTCCCCATACGAAACTATTTACTACATTATTTATATTTTCTATTGTTTGCATAATTTTCCCCTATTATAGATTTTATCTTTATTATAGAATAATTAAGAATTATTCTATATGTTAAAAAATATACGGTATGGTAGTTTAGATTAGATACCGCTACAAAAAATATTTATAGCGATACCATACTTTAATTTAATTAACTAAATATTTTAGCAACCTAAAGCAGTTTTTGGATCAGTGTATTCAATACCTAATGCATCAGCAACTCCTTTAAATGTACATTTTCCATTATAAGTATTAAGTCCTGTAAGCATAGTATTATTAGTTTTACAAATTTCTTCTAATCCTTTTTCTGCCAGCATTATTCCGTAATGAGTTGTAGAATTTGTAAGTGCTATAGTAGAAGTTCTTGCCACAGCCCCCGGCATATTAGCAACACAGTAATGTACTATACCTTCTTCAATATAGATAGGATCGTCATGGGTTGTAGCATGAGAAGTTTCAAAACATCCGCCTTGGTCAATAGCAACATCGACGATAACAGCACCTTTTTTCATAATTTTTAAATGTTCTCTTCTTAAAAGTTTTGGAGTTTTTGCTCCAGGTATTAAAACACTTCCGATAACAACATCTGCAGTCCTGTATAATTCCTCTAATTTAGCAGGAGCACTGAAGTATGTGTTAATTCTCATATTAAATACATGGTCAATATACTCTAATCTTTTTAAATTAACATCAGTAATTGATACATTAGCACCCATACCCATAGCCATTTGTGCAGCATTAAATCCTACAACACCGGCACCAAGTATAACAACATTAGCTTTTTGTACGCCAGGTACACCGCCTAATAATATACCTTGACCGCCGAATTTTTTCTCTGTATATTTAGCAGCTTGCTGAATAGATAATCTTCCAGCTATACCGCTCATAGGAGCAAGACATGGTAATTGATTCATTTCATCTTTCATAGTTTCATAAGCTATAGATTTTATCTTCTTCTTCAATAACATATCTGTTAAAGGCTTATCAGCAGCTAAGTGTAAATAAGTATATAGGATTTGACCTTCTCTGAAACATTCATATTCTTCTTCAATAGGTTCTTTTACTTTAATAATCATATCAGCTTCAAATACTCTTTTTTTATCAGCTATTTCTGCTCCAACTTTTTTGTACTCATCATCAGTAAAACCAGAACCTTCTCCAGCACCTTTTTCCATGATTACTTTATGACCTTTAGCAATATAATCAGCAGCATTTGCTGGTGTTAAACCTACACGGTATTCTTGGTTTTTGATTTCTTTTGGGCATCCTATAAGCATAAAAAAACTCCTTAAAATAAAAATTACTATATATAGATGTATATTATATGGAATATAAAAATATACATGCATTCAGTATAATTGTTTTATTTGTGTTTGTCAAGAAATAATGTTTATTTTTATTTCTATTTTTTCCTTTTTAATATTTTTTTTAGTGTTAATAAAACATTTAATATGAATACTATATACAATAAAATTTTGTATAATATACGAATATTATACTTGAAAAAAATATTTTTTATTTTATAATATTTTAAACAATAAATACCATAAAAGTATTTATTGTTTAAAATACATCACTTAATTTTAGGAGTATAGAAAGTGAATATTAATAATAATGCCTCACAGCTAAAAAAGGAAATCTTGGTTCAGATTACTTTAATGTTTATTGAGGATAGATTAATAGAAGATATAGACAAATTGCCTATAGAAATTATACCAAGAGACAGCAAATCAATAAGATGCTGTATTTATCATGATAGAGAAATAATAAAGAATAGAATTATGGCAAGACTTGGTATAAGTGTTGAAGGTAAAGAAGACAGCGGTATTCCATTATCTCAATATGCTAAATTGGCATTAGAGAGAGAAAAACCAACTTGGCCTATGCTTACGGTACTTGATGAAGCATGCAATGCTTGTGTAAAAGCTAACTTTATGGTAACTAATGCTTGTCAGGCTTGTTTGGCAAGACCATGTATGATGAACTGTCCTAAAAATGCAATAACTATTTTAGATGAGAAAAGGGCATATATAGACAGCAGCAAATGTATTAACTGCGGATTATGTTTGAAAAATTGTCCTTATCATGCAATTATTTATATACCAGTTCCATGCGAAGAGTCATGTCCTGTAGGAGCTATTAATAAAAATGAGCAGGGTAAAGAAGTTATAGATTATCATAAATGTATATTCTGCGGAAACTGTATGAGAGAATGTCCTTTCAGTGCCATGATGGATAAAGGCCAGCTTATAGATGTACTTAAGCATTTAAAAGATGATAAAAAAGTTAATGTTATGTATGCACCTGCTATAGCTTCTCAATTTAATGCTAAACCGGGGCAATTAAAAAGTGCTTTGTTAAAGATAGGATTTAATAAAGTATGGGAAGTAGCTTTAGGAGCTGATGTTACTTCAGATAAAGAGGCAGAAGAATTTGAAGAGAGAATGGAAAGAGGAGATAAATTAATGACTACATCATGCTGTCCTGCTTATGTTAAAGCTGTTAGAAAGCATGTTCCTGAGTTAATTCCTTGTGTATCAGAAACTAGAACTCCTATGCATTATACAGCTGAAATGATGCATGCTGAAGATCCTGATGCTATTAATGTGTTTATAGGACCTTGTCTAGCTAAAAGAAGAGAGAGTATAGATGATGATTTAGTAGATTATTGCTTATCTATGGAAGAACTTGATGCATTATTTATTGCCACAGGTACAGATGTCGCTAAAGAAGAAGATTTAGATTTAGGAGCTGTGCCTACTGCTTCTGGAAGAAAATATGCTATGAGCGGAGGAGTATCTGAGGCTGTTAAAATAAGATTAAAACATCCTGAAAAATTAAAAGCTGCTGTTATTAATGGGCTTGATAAAGAAGGTATGAAGCAGTTAAAAGGTTATGGAAAAGTTCAATCCGGAGAAACTCCTGTTACTGATGACACTCCTAATCTTGTTGAGGTTATGGCTTGTAATGGCGGATGTGTAGGAGGTCCTTGTGTTGTGAAAAATCCTAAAGTTGCTGCTGTTCAATTACAGAGATATGCTTCTACTGGTTCAGAATTAAAAAAAGAATAATAAAATATTATTAATCAAAAGACAAGAGTACATTAAATCTTGTCTTTTGATTTATATTCAATATTATTAGTATTTTCATTATTGGTATTTTCTTCACTATTATTAGTATTTTCATTAACATTATTAGTATTTTCATTAACATTATTAGTATCTTCATTAACCAATAATTTTTCTATATTATTTAATTTTCTTTCTTTGGCATAGTATAAAGCATCATGTCCTTTACTGTCTTTTATGCTTTTGTCTGCACCATGCTGCAATAAAAGTTTTACTATTTCTACATAATTGATGGTATCCTTTCCAAATATTGCAATTTCTAATAGAGCTGTTCTTGATAAATTATCTATATGATTAACTTCTATATCTGTATTTTCAAGTAAAAATTTTGTAGTTTCCCAATGTCCTTTTTCGCATGCAAGCATTAAAGCATTAGCTCCATATATATTAAGCGTAGTTTTGGTGTCAGAATTTATAGGCATAGTTTTTAATATATTTATATATCCTTTTTCACATGCATATAGAAATGGAGAATTAAATTTGTTATCCTGTATATTAACATTTGCGTTATTATCAATTAAGAGTTTTGCAATTTTCATATCATTTTTATACATTGCTATCATTAATGCTGTTCTTTTCATATCATCTTGTATATTTACATTTATACCCATTTTTATATATTCTTCTACTAAATTAATATTACCGCTATGTACAGCTGAAAAAAATGCACCTTTTATATCTGCAGATATTAATGTATTTGATATTATTAAAGTTAAAATTATAAATTTGTATAATGTTTTCATAATTAACCCTTAATTTTATATAACTTATAAAAGTTAATAATAACATATTTTTATTTTTTTACATATATAAATATAATTTTTACTCAATGTATTAATATACAGTTTTAAATTAGTGTTTTTATTATATTTTTAATAATGGAATTAAAAAAACATCCGAATAATTATCTAAAGAATTAATGGTTATTAGGAATTTATTGTGCGTTATATAGGTTTTTTTATAGCATTTATTTTATATTTTACAGCTAGCTTAAATGCTGATGTTTATAATGTATTTTCAAACACAAATAATATTTATTATAATACTTTAAGCAGTGTTACAAATAGTTTTATATTGGATAATGCTTCTGATAATAAAGATGCTGTATCTGATATTTCTTCATTGTTTGAAAGATCTGTATTATTAGATGCATCGTATCATCATGGCATTACTAGAAGCAGAGACATAAAATATATAGACGGTGCCAATGGAGGTACAGCAGTACTTCTTCCAAATATAGAATCATTTATAAAGATAGAACATCATGAAAAACAATTAAATGATATTATGAGCAGTTTTACTATAGAGTTTTATTTGAATCCTTATAAGATAAGAATGAACTCTCAAGTTTTATCTAAAATGGCTATATATAATGATAATGGAGTAACAAAATACTCAGGCATAAGAGCTAATATTATAAACGGCAGATTAGTTTGGCAATTTAATAATATATTTACATATAACGGAGAATATACAAATATTACTTTATCACAGGGAGAATATTTGAAAGAAAATGAATGGAGACATCATAGTATAAGTTTTGATGCATCTACTGGAAAGTTAGTAAAATATATAGATGGTCTTGAAGAGCAGGTTATATATTTGACAAGTACAGGTGATAGAACAGGTTCTCCTTATTATGTTGATTTTACTCACATGTCTTTAGATCCTCTTTATTTGGGTCAGGGTTTTATAGGAGGTATAGATTCATTTTATTTTACTCCTAATTATAAACAAAGTTTTAATTTATATAAATATTTACCAAATGGAGAGATAATAAGTAAAGTTATAGATTTTGGAAGTGTGAATACATTTATTGATTCTATAAATTATATCGGTAGTTTTACTAATGGTTCATATATAGATATTTATTATAGAACTTCTGATTATTATTTTGCTCCGGATGATAATAATATAACTTGGCAATTATTAGATGATAATAATGTATTTGCCACTGTTAATAGAGCTAGATATATACAAATAAGAGCTGTATTAAAAAGTAATACGGATAGAAATATTACACCAATATTAAATAATATTGATATAGTTTATCATAATGGCAGATTACCTCTAGTTCCAATAAATTTGACTGCTGCACCAGCAAATAATAATTCCATTATATTAAAATGGGAGGGTTCGCATGAGAATGTTTCAGGATATAAAATATATTATGGAACTAAATCAGGAGTTTATAACAATGCTGAACATACTCCTATAGTAGTTGGAAATCAGACAGAATATTTATTAGAAGGATTAAATCCTGAAGAAGTTTATTATTTTAGGGTTACAGCTATAGGCGGTGAAGGCGGAAATATAGAGAGTGGTTTTTCTGAAGAAGTTTATGCTAGACCAGTTCATTAAAATAAAAAGGAGTATTTAACGTGTCTACTACTAATACTAAAGCAATGAAATTAAGCAATCTTGCGGAAGAATTATTGAAAAAAGGAGTAAATGAGGAAGCCGTTGAAGCTTTAAAAAGAAGTATGAGACTTAGTTCAGGTGATGATATGAAATCATACTTACAGGTTGCCGTTTCTTTATTTGAAAGTGGTAATTATGAACATGCAAAAATATTTTTAAATACTTTTTTAGAGTATTGGATGGCGGCAGAGGCATATTTTATTTTAGGTGCTATTGCCAAAAAAGAATATAGATTAGAAGAGGCATTTGAACTTTATAGAAAAGGTATTACTTTATATACATCCTCTAATTTGAATCCTTATTATGAATTTTTATCTTTATGTACTTTACTTAAAGAAGAGGATAAGGGTTTAGAAGCGGCTAAAAATGTTCTTAAAATTAATAGTAAAGATAGGGTTGCTTTAGTTTATATGGCTAATTATTTCTTTAGAAATGAGCTTTATAAAGAGGCTATGAATTTTTATAAAATTTTAGTTGATAATAATTTAGCTGATCATAATGACTATCATTATTATGGGGTTTGCTTACATGAAATTAAGGATTATAAAAGAGCAGAAAATATGTATTTACAAGCTTTAGCTATGTATCCTGCAGATACTCCTGAAATTTTGGCTCTTAAAAATCTTAGAAGTAAAAGTTTAAGAGATAATTATCCAAATTTAGAAGAATGTAAGGCCAAATATACTAAAAAAATAAAAGAAAATCCAGAATCAAGTGATTACTTTCACCTTGGAAATATTGAATTTATTAATGAAAATTATGAAAAAGCAGCAGAATTGTATTCTAAAGCTAAAGAAGTTTATGAAGAAAAAGTTTATGTATCATAATTTATTAGAAATTATGATAATAAAGTTTAATGTACTATAACTTTGTTTCTTCCTAAATGTTTTGCTTCATACATTGCAGAATCAGCATTTTTTATAGTTACAGCTATAGGCTGCTTTGATGAACCTTTATGTTCGGCAATGCCTACGCTTACTGTTATATTAATCATAGTAGATTCATAATTAAATCTTTTCTTTTCAATAGTTTTTCTTATTCTTTCTCCAAGTATTAATGCTTGTTCTTTCTTGGTATTTGGGCATATAACTATAAATTCTTCTCCTCCATAACGTATTGCCACATCACTCTTTCTAAGCATATTAATATTATTGGAGTTATTGCTCAATAATTTTCCAATCTCATGAAGTACAAGATTTCCGCAGTCATGCCCGTATATATCATTGATATCTTTGAAGTGATCCAAATCCATAAATATAATTGATATACTATATTTATATCTTCTAGCTCTTTCCACCTCTTCTTCTATTATTTTATTAAAATATCTTACATTAAATAATCCTGTTAATGGATCTATTGTTGATTGAGCATGTAAAGTATCTATTTCTTTCATTAGCTTTTTTATTACTTTATCTTTTTCAATAGAGGACTTTTTTTCTATTTCATTAACAGAATAATCCATATTTCGTACTTTTGTTTTAATGACGCTTTCAAATAAGTCGTATATGTTCAAAACACCTATTGGATAATTATCAGAGTTAATTACGACAATATAATCTACTTTATTTTCTTTCATTATTTCAAAAGTGATAAGTGCATCGTCTTCAGGATGAGCAAGTATTAGGTTTTTATTCATAAAGTTTGAAATTTCTTTATTCAATATATCCTGATTTTTTTTGCTGGACATTTTATTTAGGATATTAACCAATAATTCATCATAATTAACTACACCAACTATTTTATCAGAATCATTTGTTACTGCCAATATTTTGCTGGATTTTTTACATATAATGGAAATTAAGTCTGATATAGTGGAATTTTTTTTCACTATATTTATACGATTTTCCATTATTGATTTGATAATGCTTTTGTACATTTATAAACCCTAACTGTATTAGTCCGCTGTATTAGGAGTTTAACATATATATTCTTTTTTTTCAATAATATTTTAATTGTTGTTAATGCCGTTAATACAATTTGATAATGTGAATTTATATACTGTAAATTAAAATTATAAAAATAGTAGTTCAATAATCTTGATTTTTTTATTTTATAAAGTATCATATAATAGTCATTATTATATGGTTTGAGATTTTAATGAGAAAATTAAATGTTTTTATCATAGTTTTATCATTTTTTTTATGTTATAATATTATTTTTGCAGATGTAAATACACTTTTTAACATAGATATATATGATAGAAATATACCAGTTAATACGAATACAGGTGTTTATAGTAATGAACTTTTTATAGAGCAAACTGTTTTAGGAGGATTCAACTATATAAAATTTAATTTAGAAACCAAATTATACTATAGACTTTATCTGTATAAAATGACAGATAATTATTTATATAAAAATACAAAAGCAGATTTTGGTATAGAAAATAATTTTTCTCTGTCTTCCGACATGGTAGGTATATTTGCAGATATTAAACCATTATCATTTTTGGGTGTTAGAGTAAGTGCTTATTTAGATTTTATGTTTAATGCCATGAATTTTGGTTATGCTGGTTTTGATAATAATAATGTTGATTACTCTTTTAATACTTTATTTGCAATGCAAAAAGGCAATGCATTCGGATTTTTGATTAATGTTTCGCCTTATTTTGTTTTTAGATTTAATCATTTTGTATTGATAGATAATTTTACTATGACTTATATTAATGTTGGGGATAAAAAATATTATTATGATCCTAGAACTGCTATATTGCATAAAAAAAGCGAATTTGAATTAATTAATGATTTTTATTTGCTGGGTAATATAAATCCGTTTTATATAGGCGGATATTATGGTTTAACATATCTTATTAATTCAAAACATCTTTCGCACAAATTTGGTATAGCCGGTATTATTAATTTTAATTTTTTAAAAGACAGTTTGCTGCTTAATATAGGGGCTTCTGCTGGACTGCATGTAGGACTTCCTAATTATAATAATACAACTTTTATAGAGCTTAAATTATCTTTAGCTTATAAAATATTATAGAAATAAAAGAGTTTTTATATATGGTAAAAAGAAAATTAATTCCAGATAGATATTTGTTAATTATATATGTAGCTTTATTAATAGCAGGATTAGTTGCTATATACGGAGCACAGACTATACATGAACCTAATGGGAATTATTTTAATAATCATTTGAAATTATTATCTATCATGATAGCAGGTACTATTATATTACTTATAGTGCCGGACTTTTTTGATCTTATAGATAAGATGGTTCCATTATTGTTATTGGTAACACTTGTTTTATTGGCATGGGTTTATTTTTTTGGTATCACAGTTGCAGGGAGTCTTGCAAAAAGATGGCTTCTTATAGCTCCAGGAATTACTATACAGCCTTCTGAAATAGCAAAAATAACATTTTCAATATATTTAGCCAGTGTATTAAGTAAAAAAGGCGAGAAATTATTTGATATAAAAAAAGGATTAGCTCCTCCGTTTGCTGTTTTATGTGCAATTTCTGGTTTAATATTAATAGAGCCGGATTCGGGAACAGCACTTTTATTTGCGATGGTAGGATTTTCAATATTTTTTTACGGCGGAATACCTTTTAGATCATTGCTTCTTTCGGCATTATTTTTAATGATAGTTTTTGCTTTATTTATTTTTAATGTTCCTTATATGAGAAGCAGAGTTAATTCTTATCTTGATCCGCATAGTCAGTCAGAAGAAGATATATATCAAATAAGAAGGGCTAAGTTAGCGTTCAATTATGGAGGAGTAACTGGTATTCCTGATGAGAAAATAAGGGATGTAAGTACACATTTACCTGCTGCTTTAACTGATTTCATATATGCATCTGTATCCCAAAGGTATGGTTTAATAGGTAATATTATAATATTATTATTATTTCTTTCTTTTACTATAAGAGGTTTTATAATATCATCGCGGACAAACGATTTATTTTTGAAGAATCTTTCATTTGCAATAACGATGTTCATTAGTGTTCAGGCATATTTAAATATAATGGTTGCTACACTTATGATTCCGACTACAGGTATGCCTCTTCCTATAATTAGTTATGGAAGAAATGCCTTAGTTATTAACATGATTATGATTGCTATATTATTAAAAATAACTCAAAGGAGAGAACAATGAATATAATTTTATGCGGAGGAGGAACAGCCGGACATATTACCCCTGCAGTTTCAATATATGATTATGTAAAAAAACAAGGTCATAACCCTAGATTAGTAGTTGCGGCTAAAGATTACAATCTTATACCTCATAATTATGATTTTAATACTATTAATATTAATCCTCCTGGAAATATGTTAAAGAATATATTGTTTTTATTGAAATTTATACCGTCTCTGCTTAAAGCAGGCAGAATACTTGATAAGCATAAGCCGAATTGTGTAATAGGAATGGGTGGATTTGTATCGCTGCCTATGCTTCAAATGGCAAAATGGAAGAATATACCAATATTTTTATGCGAGCAAAATTCCATACCTGGAAAAGTTAATAAAATATTTTATAAGCATGCTAAGAATACTTATTTAACTTTTTCTAAAACATTAGAGTTTATGCCTAATGGAAAGGTATTCGGTAATCCTGTAAGAGAAGAGTTTTTCATTGTTAATAGAGAAGGTGCAAGAACTGTTATGAAATTAGGCAATGATGATAAATTATTAGTTGTTATGGGCGGTTCTCAAGGTGCTTTAAAATTGAATGAATTATTTTTTGAATGTATTAAAAATATAAAATCTAAGGTACAAAATTTGCATATAATATGGCTTGCAGGTCCTAAATGGGGAACTGAGATGATAGAAAAAGTTAACAAGGCAAAATTTGATAATGTAACAGTTCATAGTTATTATAAAGATATGTCTACATTGCTGCATGCAGCTGATTTTGTTATATCAAGAGCAGGAAGCAGTTCTATAAGTGAGATATTAGCTGTTAATGTACCATCTCTTTTAGTACCGTTTCCTTATGCAACAGATAATCATCAATATTTTAATGCTTTAGATTTATTAAATAAAGATATGGCATATTTAATAGAAGAATCTGATTTAACTGTAGAAAAATTGGAGAATGTTATAGTTAACAATTTAAATAATAATGAAAGATTAATGGCTATGAGAGAAAATATAAAAAATAGTTGGTCTTCCAGATCTGTTTCTATGATAGTTGATGATATAATGAATAGTTTAAATAAATGATAATTTGGTTGATATTTAAATAAAAAATTAGGAAATTGAATGTTTACAAGAAGAAAAGAGAAGATACATTTTATAGGAATCGGCGGAATAGGTATGAGTGCTATAGCAAGCGTATTAAATGCTATAGGTTTTACTATAACTGGAAGTGATTTAGCTAAAACAGCTAAAACTGAATCTTTGGAGGCTTCTGGAATAAAAGTTTATTACGGACATAAAGCAGACAACATTGAGGACGATGTAACAGCTGTTGTAACATCTTCTGCTATAAGCCCTACTAATGAAGAGATACTTACAGCTAAAGCTAAAAAGATAACTGTAATATCGAGAGGTGAAATGCTTGCAGAACTTATGCGTTTAAGATATGGAATAGCAATATCTGGTTCTCATGGAAAAACTACAACAACTTCCTTAATTACTCAGATTATGATGTATGCCGGACTTAATCCTGTTTGTATTATTGGAGGAAATCATTTTAATTTAAAAAGCAATGCTGCATGTAATGATTTAAAAAGCGAATATATGGTATGCGAGGCAGATGAAAGCGATGGAAGTTTTTTAAGGCTTTCTCCTGTAATTAATGTTGTTACTAATATTGATAATGATCATTTGGACTATTACGGAAATGTCGAGGCTTTGAGAGTTGCTTTTTTAGAATTTATTAATAAAGTTCCTTTTTACGGATGTTCTTTTCTATGTTTTGAAGACGATGTTGTAAAGGATTTATCTAAAAGTACAAATAAAAAATATTATTCTTACGGATTTTCACCTGAGCATGATTTTTATGTTGATAAGAATTCTATTAGAGTAGAAGCTCCTATAACGTATTTTAATGCTTATCATAATGGAGAGCTTCTTGGAGAGTTTAATATTCCATTAATAGGTATGCATAATGTATTGAATTCATTAGCTTCTATTGGTGTTGCTTTTCATTTAGGTATAGATATTGAAAGCATAAAAGAAGGGTTAAAAACATTTGAAGGTGTAGGAAGAAGATTAAATAAACTTTATGATAAAGAGATTATGTTGTTTGATGATTATGCTCATCATCCAACAGAAATTAAGGCTACATTATCATCGGTAAGGGGGGCTTATCCTAATAGGCGTATTATAGCTGTATTTCAGCCGCATAGATACACCAGAACGGAATTATTGTTGAATGATTTTGAATATGCTTTTAATGATGTTGATAATGTGATTATTACGGATATATATGCTGCAGGCGAGGCTCCTATACAGGGAATAAGCGGTGAAACTATATGCGATATAGTAAGAAGACAGAATAAAAATGTAAAATATGTAAAAAATATAGAAGATGTATTGTCAGTATTAAATGATATGAAAAAAGATGGAGATATAATATTAACTTTGGGGGCTGGCAATATAGTAAGGATTAGTAATGAGTATGCAAAACAATTATCAAGCAGTTGAGAAATTTCTCAATGATAATAATATAGAATATTATGTTAATCATCCTTTTAATAAATTCAGCAGTTTCAGTGTAGGCGGAAATGTTGATTTGTTTATAATAGTAAAAGAAATAAAATCTTTTTTAGAATTGGTTTCTTTTTTATATAATAATAATATAGACTATTTTGTTATGAGAGATGCTAACAGAGTTTTAGTATCAGATGATGGATATCGAGGCATTATGATATCTATGGAGGGTGAATTTGAAAATTTCGAGTTTTTAGACAATGGAATTCTAAAAGCCAATGCTTCTGCTATTTTAGAAAGATTATCACATGAAGCTAGAATAAGAAATTTATCCGGATTAGAATTTCTAGCATTAGTTAATAGCAGGGTAGGTTCTGCCATTTATGAAAAATTGGAATCATTCGGAATGTCATTAATGAATATAGTAAAGAATGTTACAATTATAGATAAAAAGACTGCCGAAGTAAAAGAAATAAGCACAGATGAATATGTGTCTATGACTGAAGAAGATAAAAATAATATTGTTATATTATCTATTATATTTAAATTGGAAAATGATAATCCTGAAAGTATTGACAATAGAATAGATTGGTACAGATATATAAGAGGTTCTGTTGCACCTATGGAAGCAAATATAGGTCCTGTATTTGAAGATTTTGGAGATGTAAAGGCTTATGAGATGGTGGAGCGTGTAGGAGGACTTGATATGAAATATGGCGCTATGATATGGCATAAAAGGTTCCCAAATTATATTATCAATAATTGTATTAACAGCAATGAAGATAATAATGAGATATGCAGAGCCATTGATGTTATAAATCTTATAGAAGACACAAGAAAAAAAATAGAACAGCATTATGATATAAACCCTAAAATAAATATAACTTTATTAGTATAAATTCATAATTCATATATTTTTATTAAGGTTCTTTATTTATTAAAGAACCTTAATAATTTAATATATTAAAATAGTTATGTTTTATATCATTTATATTTTTTATTTTTTAGATTATTAATAACCTGCTGTGTAAAAAACTCAACATATTTAGTATCAGTTGCTATATTAAGACGTATAAATCCTTTAGAATTCTCTCCAAACCATTCCCCGAAATCAACAGCTATACGGCAATCTGTTTGTATAAATTCTTTAACACGGTTTATATCAACAACTTTTCTCAAATCAAAAAACGGCAAATAGGTTCCTTCCAAAGGAGATATTATTATATCCGGAACATTCTGATTTAATTGTGTTTTAATATATTCAAAATTATATTTAATAACATTGAGTAATCCCTCAAGCCAATATTCTCCGTGTCTGTAAGCTGCTTCTGCTGCTATCAGTCCTAATAAATTAAAATCTGCTCTATGAGCTGCTGAGGCAAATTTTTTATATTTTTTTCTAAGTTCTTCATTTGGTATAAAAACATGAGAATTCAAAAGCGAAGCCATATTAAAAGTTTTGGAAGGAGCTGTAAAAACTATCAGCCTGTCAATATATTTATCTTTGTTTTTTATAGAAAATGCTGAAATAAAAGGTCTTATGCCTAAATTGATGTCCTGATGTATTTCATCTGAAATTATGTAAACATTATGTCTTTTGCAAATTTCAAATACATTTTCTATTTCATCATTAGTCCAAACTCTTCCTACCGGATTATGAGGATTGCAGAATATTATTAATTTGACATTATTTTCCTTTATAGTATTTTCTAATTTGTCATAGTCTATTGTGAAAATACCATTATCATTCTTTAATTCGCATGTTATAAGATTTCTGTTATTATCTTTTACAGCACTATGAAAAGGATAATATACAGGATTTAATGTTAGTATATTGTCATTAACTTCTGTAAAAACTTGAACAGCCCAATAGAAACCAGTTACAACACCTGGAGAAAAAGACATCCATTCTCTTTCTAAATCGATATTGTATCTCTTTTTTTGCCAAGCAGAAAAAGCATCAAAATAGCTGTCCCATATATGAGTGTATCCGAATATTCCATGATCCACTCTTTTATGTAATGCTTCTATAACTTCATCAGGAACTCTAAACTCCATATCAGCTACCCACATAGGAGTTAAATTAGCTTCAGCAAATCTTGGATCCGATTCAATATCCCATTTTACGGAATTAGTATTTTCCCTTGATACAGCATACTTGCTTATAAAATCTTTTACTTCCATTTTTTATGTCCTTTTATTTGTAATGATTGAAATATATAATATATCTTATTTTAATAAAAATCTAGCTATATACTCATAAAGAAATATTGCTAAAACTATAAAAGGAAGTATATAGCTTATATAAAATCTTAATTGTACAGGAAACTTTATGCCGTCGCCTGTATTAGCCTCTTTTATAAAATTATCGAATCCCCATCCGAAATCCCTTGTACAGAAAAATAATGTTACCAAAGCACCTAATGGAAGTATATTGTTGCTTACTATAAAATCAAGCAAATCCATTATAACAGTACCTTCTCCTAATGGAGCTATAAAAGATAAAACATTAAAACCTAATGTAGTTGGAAGACTGAATATAAATAATAATATAAATAGTATTACAGAAGTTTTTTTTCTTGTAATTTTGAATCTGTCTATAATAAAAGAATATATATTTTCTAAAACACCTATTACAGTAGTAAGTGCTGCCATTGCCAAAAATAAGAAGAATAAAGCTCCCCATAATCTTCCTAGAGGCATAGAATTAAATATATTAGGCAAAGTTACAAATGCAAGTCCTGCTCCCTCATCAGGATTAACATTAAAAGCAAAACATGCAGGAAATACTACAAGTCCTGCAAATAAAGCAACTAATGTATCTAATGCTATTATTATCAATGCTTCGCCTGTGAGAGACTGCTTTTTATCTATATAGCTGCCGAATATAGCCATTCCTCCTTGTCCTACACTTAGAGAGAAAAAAGCCTGACCTATTGCAGCATAAAATATTGCTATGAATCCTGTAATGCCGTTTCCGAATAATTTATTTAAATCAGGTACTAAATAGAATTTTAACCCTTCTATAGCACCTTTCAATGTTAAAGCTCTTATTATCAAAAGAATTAACAAACCAAATAATGAAAGCATCATAAATTTGCTTGCTCTTTCTACACCCTGTTCCAATCCTGCAGAGCAAATGAGTATGCCTAAAAGAAGACTTATTCCCATCCATAAAGTTAATGTAGCTCCGCTTCCTAATACTCCGTTAAAAAAATTACCTACTTCAGCAGCATTGAGTCCGGAAAATTTACCTGTTATCATAAAATAAAAATATGATAAACACCATCCGCATATAGTAGTGTAAAATAACATAAGTATTACATTTCCAAGTATTTGAATATATCCTATTTTGTGCCAATGATGTCCTTCTTTTTCCAATTTTTTAAAAGATGTTGCTATGTCATGTCTTCCTGCTCTTCCTACAGCAAATTCCATTACCATTGGAGCAACACCTAGAATAATTATTGATATAATATATAATACAACAAAAGCACCGCCTCCGTATTGTCCTGTTATATAAGGGAATCTCCAAACATTTCCCATACCTACAGCACAGCCTGCCGATACTAATATAAATCCAAATCTGCTTCCTAATTTTTCTCTATCTTTCATTACTATATTCTCCGAATAGTTATAAACAACTTTTGAATTATACTATATATTATAAATTATTAAAACTTACAATTATAAAAATAAAAAAATTATTTATATAGTTTTATTTTTAATATAAGCGGAAGTATAATTATTTAGAATCTGAAGAATATATTTTTTTTAGCCTTATTTCATCATAGAAAGATATTCTGTAAGAATAAAGTTTAATTACCTTATCCAAACTGTCTAAATCAGGCTTTACATATAATGATACACTTACTAAATCTGAAGACCACCAAATAGTATACTCTTCAAATGTTTTTTTATAGTAAGTAAAATATTTAATATCTGTTTTAGTTATGCTGCCGTATTTAAAAGTTAATTTTTCTTTTATATCATCTATTACAGCAAGTGTGGCAGGATCATAAAATGAAGGATTTTTGTAAATATCGCCTATATGGTTGCAAATTTCTATTCTGTAAAGTTCATTGTTATAAAAATATAAATAATATGCTAATTTCTCTTTATCATTTTTATATATATTAAGTATTGTATTATTTTTTATTTGAAATGATGCAGAAAAATCAGCATATAAATCTAAATTATAATTAGTAATTTTATTATTTGCTTCTTCAATACTCATGCCGAACTTTAAATTTTTATATCCGTCTAAATCAAAAAGCTCAGGCAGCTGAGCAAATATTGTGTTAAAACTTATTAATAAAATTATTAAAATATATTTCATTATTTTTTATAAAAATTATTTATGATATCCAATGCTTCCTGAGGAGTTTTAACATATTGTATTAAATCTAAATCCTCTTTGTCTATGTACTGCTCTTTAATCATATCTTTTTTCATCCAGCTTATAAGATCATTATAATAATCATAATTCATTACAAGCATTGGAATATTTTGTAAAACCTTAGTTTGTATTAGCGTAAGAGTTTCGAACATTTCATCCATTGTTCCAAAACCGCCTGGAAATATTATAATAGCTTTTGCATATTTTAAGAACATAACCTTTCTGGCAAAGAAGTATCTGAATTTTATTTCTTCTTTAACATAAGGATTTGTTTTTTGTTCAAAAGGCAATTCTATACATAATCCTATTGAACCTGCATTAGCATCAAAAGCACCTTTATTTCCAGCTTCCATAATACCAGGTCCGCCTCCTGTTATTATATCATATTTATTCTCAGCTAATAATTTAGCAGTTTCATAAGCTAATTTATAATGAGGATGATCCGGAGAAGTTCTTGCACTCCCAAACATAGTCACAGCATTTTTGTAGTGAGACATAGTTTCAAATCCTTCTACAAATTCACCCATTATTCTAAATATACGCCAAGATTCATTAGGCATATCAGAATTTTGTAATTCATAAGTTTCTCTTCTCATTAACAATATCCTTTTATATTATTTTATAATTACAGCAGTACCATAAGCTATAACTTCAGTAGTTCCTTCCATTACAGATGATGATGAATAATGTATTCCTATAATAGCATTAGCACCTAATTTTTTAGCTTCTTCAATCATTCTTTTTGTTGCAGTTTCTCTAGCCTCATTTATCATTTCTGTATAGCCCTCAACTTCTCCTCCTACTATGTTTTTTAGTCCTGCAAGCAAATCTTTTCCTATATGTTTAGCCTGAGCAATGTTTCCTTTAACTAATCCTAATAATTCATAATTATAGCTGCTTGGCAAATAGTCTGTTGTGTATAGTTTTATATCCATTTAAATCTCCTAATTATTTTAATATAACAGCAGTACCATAAGCAACAACTTCTACGGTACCAGGTAATACAGATGATGATGAATAATTTATACCTATAATGGCATTAGCACCTAATTTTTTAGCTTCTTCAGTCATTCTTTTAGTTGCTATTTCTCTAGCTTCATTAAGCATTTCTGTATAGCTTTCAACCTCACCGCCTACTATGTTTTTTAATCCTGCAAGTAAGTCTTTTCCAACATGTTTAGCCAAAGATACATTTCCTTTAACTAATTCCAATGGTTCATAATTATAATTACTTGGTAAATAACTTACTGTAAACATCTTTATATCTGAGCTCATATCATTTCCTCTTCAATAATTTGCAATATTATGTTAATTAGTTTTTCGGAAATTAATTCATATCTTTAATTCTTTTTTATTTAATAAAAAATATGAGTATGCTATTTAAATTTGATAAAAATAATATAATATATTAATAAATATAATTATAGGATATTAATTATGGGAAAAGTTAAAAGCATTTTTACAATGGCAACTTTACATCTTATTAAAGTCTTACTAGATTTTTCTTCAAAGGTATTGCCTGTTTTTATAATAGCAATAACTTTATTAAAATTAGCTAAAGTATTTGAGTTGGATTGGAGATTAATTATTGCTGTATTAGTATTAGAAGTAATACTTATAATAATGACAATAGTATTTTATTCTCTATTTTTCAAAAAAGATAATACTTCAAGTCAGGCTAATAATGGAAATGCAAATGTAATAGAAAAACAAAAAAAATTACCAGTATTAAATATAGCAGCAGTTTTCTTTATATTTTTAGGTATTATATTTATAATATTGAAATTATTTAAAGCTGTAACATGGAGCTGGGCTTGGGTATTATCACCATTATGGCTTTCAACAGCATTAACTATATCTATACTTATTATATGTATAATAGTATCTATTATATCAGCGGTATCAAAGAAAAATAAACAAAAAAGTATTGATGCTGAGGCAAATAATAGTGCAGAAAGCAGTAATATAGAAAACCCTTCTGATAATGCAGAAAAAACTAGTACTAATGAAACAGAAACAAAGACGGAAAATAATAATTAATTAAAATACATAATGGCAGAGGAAACGAAATGGATAATATATTGTTGAATATAATTTTTACAGCAGCTGGAATATTATTGCTGTATCTCGGCGGAACTTATATTGTAGATGGAAGCGTAATGGTGGTAAATAAACTTAAAATACCTCCAATAGTTATAGGATTAACTTTTGTTGCTATGGGTACATCTATGCCTGAGCTTTTTGTAAGTTTATTTGGTGCTCTTAGGGGAGAAAGTGCTATTGCAGTTGGTAATGTTATAGGCAGTAATATTTTTAATATAGTATTCGTACTTGGAATTTCTGCTTTATTTATGAATATGTGTGCCGGCAAAAAATCTTATTATGTATCAATGCTTTCAATGTTTATTATGTATATTGCTTTATGTATAATGCTTTTCAATATGAACACTAAAACATTAAGCGGAGATAAGATTTCCGTAATAGAAGGTGCTGTACTTTTAATATTGCTATGTATATATGTTTATTATTTATATAATGTAATATCAAAAGATAAAGATGAAATGGCTTCTTTTGAGAAGGAAGTAGCATCATCTACAAAAACTCATTCTATAGCTAGAGCCATATTTAAAATAATAGTTGCAATATTAGCCTTAGCTTTTGGATCTGATATTTTTATTAAAGGTGTTACTGGAATATTTAGAAATTTCTTAAGCGAGCATATAATAGGATTTATAGTAGTTGCTGTAGGTACAAGCATACCTGAACTTGTTACAAGTGTTATAGCAGCTATTAAAAAAGAATCTGATATATCTATAGGTAATATAGTAGGAAGCAATATATTTAATGTAGGCGGAGTGCTTGGAATATCATCAATAGCTTCATTTAAATTCGGGGGTATACTTCTTAATCCTGAGCAGAATTATTTAATAGATTTTCTTATGATGGTATTTGCTGGAATATTATTATTGCTATTTACTTTGAAAGGTAAGAGTTTAGGAAAATTAAAGGGAAGTTTATTTTTAATAATTTATGTAGCCTATGTTATATATTTATTAAAAACCACTTCTGTTTCATAAATCATAAAAAAGAAGGTATGGGACTGAGAGTATCCCATGTCGCATTATGAATTTATTTAGGGTTATTCGGATTTCACTTGTATTACTAATACTTTAAATGCCTCTATAGACTTTAAAGAATGTACAGCATTAGCAGGTATTAATATAGACTCTTCTCTTGAAACTTCAAATTTATCATTGTCAACTGTTATTTCTGCCTTTCCTTCTATAACAGTAACCAAAACATCCCCTGTACTTGTGTGAGGAGGTATTTCAGCTCCTTTATCAACAGATATTATTTTCATTCCAAGACTTTTTCTATCTACTAATGTTAATGCTGATATAGAATTATTTTTGATTTCTAGTAAATCATTTAATGACACAACTTTTTTATAATTAATATTATTGATAAAATTTTCCATCAATTTCCTCAATATCATTATTTTGTTAGTATTATATAATATAATTAAATAAAAAGCTGTTGCTATGGCAACAAAATATAATTTTTTGCTTAAATTATATTACCATCTATAGAAATAGTGTATTCTTTTATAATGATATTTTTATTGGCTATTTCAAGAGCCTTCTGTACTATCATTTCAACTCCTCCGCAGCATGGAACTTCCATTCTTACTATAGATATAGATTTAATATTTTTATTTGTAAATATGTTAACTAGTTTTTCTATGTAGCTGTCTATACCAGTATCTAATTTAGGACAGAACATCAAAAGAGTTTTATTTTTCAAAAATCTTGAATGAAAATTTGGATAAGAAAAAGGTACGCAATCTGCCGCTATTAATAAATCGGCATTATCTAAATAATTGGCATTAGGGTTTATTAATTTTAACTGTATAGGCCAATTTCTCAATTCAGAATTCATTTGTATATTATTATTATTTTCTCCTCTAAATTGATTTCTCATATCTTTCTGCATGCTTCCAGGACATCCGCAATGTTTATGTTCTTCCATATTCGGCACCTCCATATTATTATTTTTTAAATACTTTACAGCTTCATTAAAGAGTTTATCTTCTCCATGATCTTTTAAATGTTTTAAATGAGCTTTTATAACATTTTCTCCGCCTTTTACTATATTAACCATTACTTTGCTTTCATCATATTCTTCAGCTTCTCTTTCTTCTATTTCCATAGCGTTTTCAGGACAAGCCTTTATACAAGCACCAAGTCCGTCGCAAAATAAATCACTTATAAGTCTTGCTTTACCGTCTATTATCTGCAATGCTCCTTCAGGACAATCCGGTATGCATATTCCGCATCCTGTGCATTTATCTTCATCTATTTTGATTATTCTTCTTTTCATTAATTCTCCTTTATCATTAATATTTGATTATAATAATATATTCAATTATAAAAATCTATTGCCTCAGCAACATTGAAAATTTACTATGTTTTTTATTTAATTAGAGTTAAAAAATATTTAATGATGCTGTTAAAATTAAATTGTTATGGTATAATTTATCAGGATTTTTTATGAATAGAAAATTAAAAGATAGAAATGAATTAAATATTATATTAGAAGACTGCAGAAAAAATAATAAAAGAATAGTATTTACAAACGGATGTTTTGATATACTTCATCGCGGTCATGTAGAGTATTTGCAAAAAGCAAGAGAACTTGGAGATTTGCTTGTACTAGGATTAAATAGCGATTCTTCTGTAAAAAGGTTAAAAGGGGAGAGCAGACCGATAAATAATGAAAATGACAGAGCTGTTGTACTTGCAGCTTTGGAATGCATTACTTATATATCTATATTTGATGAAGACACTCCTATTGAATTAATAAAGATAGTTAAGCCCGATATTTTAGTTAAGGGCGGTGATTATAAGATAGAAGATGTAGTTGGAAGAGAGTACTCTAAAGAAACAGTATTAATTGATTTTTTAAATGGGTATTCTACTACTAATATAATAAAAAAGATAAATAATTAAAATTTAGGAGTTTTATTATGATTATTGTAACCGGAGCAGCCGGATTTATAGGCTCTAATATAGTTAGAGGATTAAATAATTTAGGTATCGATGATATATTAATAGTTGATAATTTAAAAAACGCTTCTAAACATAAAAATTTAAATAGAATTAATTTTAAAGATTATATAGATAAAGAAGATTTTAATTTAGATATTTTTAAAAATGTTAAAGTTGAAGCGGTATTTCATCAAGGTGCTTGTTCTGACACTATGGAAACAGACGGTAAGTATATGATGAAAAATAATTATGAATATACAAAAAATATTTTTCATTTTTGTTTGGATAAAAAAATAAGATTCTTATATGCTTCAAGTGCTTCTGTATATGGAAACGGAGAAAATGGTTTTGAGGAAAATGAAAAAAATGAGTATCCTCTTAATGTGTATGCTTTCTCCAAATATCAATTTGACAGATACGTTAATAAATTATTCAAAGAAAATAAGATTAACAGTCAGGTTGTAGGACTTAGATATTTTAATGTATATGGACCGCAGGAGAATCATAAAGGAAGAATGGCATCTGTTGCTTTCCATTTATTTAATCAAATAAAAGCTGGTGAGAAAATGAAAATATTTGAGGGAAGTGAGAATTTCCTTAGAGATTTTATACATATTGATGATGTTGTATCTGTTAATAATTTCTTTTTCGAGAATGAAAATAAATCCGGTATATTTAACTGCGGTACTGGAAAAGCTGAAAGTTTTGTTGAGATAGCTAAGGCTTTGAAAGAGGTTTATACTTCAGCTGAGATAGAACATATAGAGTTTCCAGATGCTTTAAAAGGAAAATATCAAAAATTTACACAGGCTGACTTGAAAAAATTAAAAAATGCTGGTTATAATAAAGATTTTATGAATGTTAATACTGGCGTAAAAAAATACGCTGAAGTTTTAGAAAAAAGCGGCGGATATTTAATGTAAATAAAGATAAAAAATAATATACATACTTTATAATTTGTTCCATGTATGTATATTATTTTGCTTTAATTTTATAGCCCATATTAGTATTATTGCTCCTAATACAAAAAAGAATATGGAAAGAAATATTTTAGATTTGTTTTGTAATTCTATTATTTCATTATTTATTTTATCATAATATATTTCTTTTTCTGTATTTTTATTTGTCATACTTATTATTCCGTTATATATATTAGTAGCATAGTATTTACTATTATCTATTTCAAAGCTATAAATTATATAGCTTATATCTCTTTTCTTTATTCCATACTGATAATATGTAATATCATCAATATTGGCCATTATTTTAATAATGTTTCCATTTTTATAATCTATTGTCTTTTTTATATTTAAATACATTATTAAAGCAGACATAGATAAAAACATAAAAGTAGCAAAAAATAGTACAGCTTTGTATTTAATAAATTTATATTTATTATTCATAATTTTATTTTATATTATATTAATTTATTATTAATAATTACAAAAAATATTTTACTTATATTACAAAAAATGGATTATATATTATATAGGGTAAAATATTTATAAGGAATTTCATTATGAGAGTACAGTCATTATTTTTATTATTTTTTCTATTATCTGCATTGTCAGTTTATGCCCAAGATGCAGAAGAGTCCAAAAGACTTTATGAATTAATAAATATGGAGAGGCAAAAAGCAGGTCTATATGAATACAAAACAGATGAAAATATTGAGAAAGCAGCTGCTACAAGAGCAGAGGAAATTTCTAAAGTTTTTGATTCGGTTAGACCAGATGGAAGCGAAATTTATACAGTTTATGCAGAAAATGGGATAAAAGTTGCGTATTATGGAGAATCTATAAGAACTGGTTATGAAACAGCAAGTGCTATGTTGAATGCTATGCTTAAAGATCCTGATGATTCTTCTTCTATATTGGATATAGATTATACCCATATCGGAGTTGGAATATATAAAAATGCTAAAAATACATATTGGGCTATAATATATTGCTCTTTAGCAGAGTAATATTTGAGGAGAAAATTTGATGAAAAAGTTTATATTTATTTTTTGTATTATTTCTTCTTTTATTTTTATATCATGTGATGATGATAATGTTGAAGATAGAATCGACAAAGCAACTGACAAAATAGAAAAATCAATGGAAAGAGCTGAAGAAAAAATGGAACAAGCTGAAGAGAAAATAGATAATTTATTTGATTGATATTATATATTATTTTTTAATATATTGCTAAATTCTCTATAGAACATATTAAATAAAGAGTTTTCATTTGCTTCTGTATTCCATAGATTATGCCAATGGTATGTATAGCATCCAGTAAAAAACTCTTTATAAGATGTAATATTTCCATTATAATTTGTAAAGAAATCATTAGGTGATGTTACAGGATAATTATATTTATTTTTATCTGTTATATTCCAAAGAGGATCAAAAAAAGCACATGGGAATACCATTAAATTTTTTAGTTGCACATTAGAAAAATTGAATATTATCCATGGTAAAACAGTTTGCTCTTTTTCTATTATTTGAACAGTTTCTTCTATCATATTTTTATCATTGATATATAATATAGCAGTATTAGCATAAGATTGTTTTTCCCATTGGTAACAAAAACTATTATCCAATATATCTGAAAAATCCCTTAAAAACATTACATCTAAATCAAAATATACTATACCATTATATTTATTTTCTACTAAATATTTATATGGTATTAATAATCTAAAAGCATCTGCTCTTGCTGGTAATTTTTTCTTTTGGTTAAATATATAATCAAATTGTTCAAAACATGTATTTTTTATTTCTAATTTAGGGTTATATGTTTTTATTTCAATAAGATTTTCCAATTCATTAATATATTTATTATTTAAATTTTCTTTTGTTGTTTTACTATCAATCCATAAATATATTTTAGGATTTTTTTGTGTACATAGTAATGACTTTATTGAAAGTACATGTTTTTCATTTATTTTTCCATACCAATATGAATGGTATGATATATTTGTGTTAATATTTTCCTTTTTATTATTTTCTAAATTATTTTTTAGGTATTCTATAGCATATTCATTGTCTGTATATAGTTTTGAGTCATCAATATGTTTAAAATTTGTATATTTTTCTCCAGATATAGGCATATCAGGGAATTTGACTTTTTTAAAATTAAAAAATATCATATATTCCCCCATAGAATATACAATTTAACATTTATCAAGGTTGATAAAAATTGTTTGTATAATAAAAAAATTATTTTACGGTAATATTTGCGATGCGATGCGATGCGATGCGATGCGATGCGATGCGATGCGATGCGATGCGATGCGATGCGATGCATATTTTACTCCGTTATTATTTTTTTATATAAAAACATAATATTATAATTTGAACTTAAAGTCAACTTAAAATTGTTTTATTAATTATATTTTTGAAGTTTTAGAATAAAAAGACTTGAGTTTAAAATACCCCCATGTCTTTTTATTAAAATATTAAGTATTAATATTTTAAATCATGTACAAGATTCACAAACTTCTTCTAATTCAAAGTTAGATTTAGGGGTTTTCATGTAGTATAATGTTTTAAGTCCTAAATCCATAGCATATTGTATATCTTCCCAAAGCTCTTTAGCAGAATCCGGCTTAACATAATATAAATTTAATGACTGAGACTGATCTATATATCTCTGTCTTACAGCAGCAAGTTCTATTATTGTTTTTGCAGGTATAGCCCAGCATCTTTCATAATATTGTCTGTTTTTCTTTATATTAGGTACTAAACTAGGAAGCGTTTGTATTCCTTCTTCTACAAAAAATAAATCCACAATAGGTTCTATGCTTTCTGTAGCAGATACACTTTTTCCTGATGTAGCTGTAGGAGCTATAGCACCATGGAATGAAAAACGAACTCCGCTTGTTTTTATTTCTTCTGCTAGTTTATCCCATTTTTCTTTATCAAGTTTTACATCAAGTTTATTATTTTTATTTTTGTTTAATAATGATATATGAAAAGGAGTTAATCCTTCTTTCCATTTTGATTCATTAAATGTTTTATATGGACCTCTCTCTTTTGAAAGTATATTAGAAGCTTCATATATATGATAATATAAATCATCAAAAATTTGATTTGTAAATTCTAAAGCCTCTTTATCTGTATATTTCAATTTATTAGAAGCAAGAAGATTTGCATAATTAATAACTCCTATTCCTATAGGCCTATTCTTTTTATTAGCAATTTCACCTTCTTTTACAGGATAAAATTGTGTATCTATTATATTATCGCATCCTCTTAAAAGCGTATAACAGAATGATTTTTTCTTTTCTGGGGTGAAACCTACCCATGACATTAGATTGATCGATACTAAATTACATATTCCAATTTCACCGCTTTTTTTTCTTTGTATAATTTCATATTCTCCGTCTTCATTTATAACATATTTTTCTTTTATAAGTTTTGAAGGATAGGAAGGTATTACTATTTCCTGACAAAGATTTGAAGCTCCTACAAATTTATTGACCATATTCTGTTCATTTATATTGTCAACAAATGTTAAATATAAATTTCCTGTTTCCTGCCTCACTTTTAATATTTGAAATAATAGATCTTTAGCTCTTATTTTCTTTTTTCTTATAGAAGATTTACTTTCATAATACATATAAGCAACATTGAATTTTTCACCATATTCTTCATTAAGAAGAGGTGTTTCCTTAGGGTCAAATAAAGTTACGTATCCGTCTTTATTTACACGTTCTCTAAATATATTGCTTATTCTAATAGAATAAACTAATTTTCTAGCTCTAGTGTCTTCAGTTCCCCCTGCATCTTTTAACATAATCAAATCAAGTACATCCAAATGCCACCAAGGGAATGTAATAACACATGCGCCTTTTCTAACCCCTCCTTGATTGAATGATGATATAGTTTGTTCTACTCTTTTTATGAAGGGTATAGGTCCGTCGGAACGTCCTCTGTTAGTTTGTATTGTAGAGCCGGAAGCACGTATATATGAAGCATCATAAGCTATTCCGCCTGAAAATTTAGAATATAATGCCATATTGCTGTCTGTTTGATTCAAGCTCCAAGTATCATCATCAGGGGTATTCAATATACAGCTTGCAAGCTGTGCTTTTACTGTCATGCTATTAGCTATTCTAGGTGTTGCAAAAGTAACTTCATGTTTTGATAGCATATCATAAGTTCTTTTTATATATTTTAATCTCTCATTTTTGCTTATTTCTAATTTGTCTTTATTATTTCCTTTATAATAATCATCATAAAATGAGAACATAGCAGCTGCCATATATGTTATTTGAGGAAGCTCAAGTTTTTTATTTCCTATGTTTTTACAGTATTTTTTATAGAATATTGCAAGTCCCTTATATGTAAAAAGCAAATCTCTGTCAGGTTCTATCATAGAATTTATTTTATCTAATTCTTTATCTGTAAATAATTTTATTATATCCTTGTCGTATATTTTGTATTTTATTCCTTTTTTCAAGAAATTTTTTATATGAGGATATGAACCTATTTTTTTAAGCCCGCATGTTTCTTTGTATATCTTCATTAAATAAAGTTTTTCTGCTATAGTATCGTAAATAGGGTATAAAGGACTTATCATATTAACAGCAGTATTTATGAGTTCATCATATAATACTTCTATTTTCATTTTATCATTAATTTTTATATTTAATCCTTCCAGAATTTGATTGGTGAATGCTTCTTTACCTTCTGTAGCCCAATTTATAACCTTTCTCAGCTTTTCCTCATTGTATGGCTCTTCTCTTCCATCTCTTTTTATTATAATATGCTTTTTACCTTTTCCAAATTCTATCATAATTTACCCCAATTATTATAAATCGTTCTTTAATGCACCTTTTTGATAAGATGTATTAGTAGTTTCTTGTAAGGCTGCATTTTGTTTATTTATATCTCTATAACTGTTAAACCAATCTATTATATCAGATTTTTTTTCAGATAAATATTCAGTTTCAACTCCTATATCTTTTAATCTTACTCCAGCCCAATATTTTATAAAATGTTCGCTCACAGAGGAGTTGATGCCTAATACTTCTTTATCATCAAATAGATATTTAGCCCATTTTATCTCTTCATTTACAGTAAATTCAACCATAGCCTTAGCTGTATCGTTAAACCATCCGCTTTTAAAAAGATGAGAAAAACCTTGATTTTCTTCTTTTCTAAGAATAGTCATTACATTTTTTCCAGTAGGTACATGAACATTTAATTCATCATGTGCTATCAATTTAATAGTTTTTGTAAATCCTGCTATAGCATTGTCATAACTGTTGTTTATTGTGAAAGTTACAAGAAATGAGAATGGAAATTTTATACCTTCAAGCAAATATATACCTATTAATAATTTTAAAATAGCTTGTTTTTTCTCATCTAATGAAGCATTTGACCCTTCAAGATTGCATAATTCATCAACATTTCCGAATAGTTCAACTTCTTTTTCCATTCTGTGTTTAACGAATTCATCATTATAAACCAAATCTAATGTATCAGTTGCTTCATGTCCGAATACTTCAGAAAGTCCGTAAGAGTAGCTTTCAGCATGTATATTTTCTTCTATTGCTATTCTGGCATAAAGAATAGACCATATAGAACTAGTTACAATTCTATTTAATATTGATGAAAATCCGCTTGTAACTCCGCTGTCCATTAATGTTTGATATGCTATATTTAATTTAAAAGCTCTTTGTGCATCTTCAGGAAGTGAAGAAAATCTAGTTTTATCAGATTTATAATCAACTTCTTTTGAAAACCATGTATTTCCTTCACTGGCTTCTTTTAATTTTCTAGCTATTTCATGGCTTACAGAATCTATTCTTATATAATGACCGAAATCTCCAAAAAATATTTTTTCATTTTCGGGTTTTTTATCTATATCAATTACTTTCATCTATATCTCCGATGTATTTCTATGTTTATTTATGTATTTTAGAATTTAATTAGTTATTCTAATTTTATTTTTTATATTTGTCAAGGAATTTTATTTATCGTAAATATAATCAATATTTTTATTATAAAACGTTTTATACTTATTTATTAATATTATTGAAGTTGTTATTGACATAGCTTAATACCGTGATAAAATATATAAATTAAAAGTTATGTATTTATTAAATGCTTAATATTTAAAGGGGTTTTGTATGAGTTTAGATAGTTTAAAAAGTCTTGATTCAAAAGAGGTTTTCAGATGGTTTTCTGAGATAAGTAAGATTCCAAGAGAATCAGCCCATGAGAAGGAAATTAGCGATTTTTTAGTGAAATTTGCAAAAGATAGAAATTTAGAAGTTTATCAGGATAAAGAAAATAATGTAATTATAAAGAAAAAGTCTTTTTCAGGATATAAAAATTTAGAACCTGTTATAATACAGGGACATATGGATATGGTTTGTGAAAAAACAAAAGAATCCAATCATGATTTTAGAAAAGATCCTATAGAATTAATACTTGAGGGAGATATTTTAAGAGCTAATAATACAACTTTAGGTGCTGATGATGGTATAGCAGTTGCTTTTGCTATGGCCTTGCTTGATTCTAACGATATACCTCATCCTGCATTGGAGGTTTTAATAACAACAGCAGAAGAAACCAGCATGCATGGTGCATTTTATGTTACTTCAGAGCATTTACAAGGAAAAACTCTCATAAATATAGATGCTGAGGAAGAGGGTGTATTTTTTGTAAGCTGTGCAGGCGGTATTAATACAATAATCGATTTTGATATAGTTAGAGAATCAAATAGTAATGATGCTTTAAAAATAGAAGTTTCCGGACTTAAAGGCGGACATTCCGGTATGGAAATTCATAATCAAAGAGCTAATGCTATTAAAATTTTATCCAGAATTTTGTATTATGTAAAAAATGATATTAATATTCACTCTATATCCGGCGGTTCTAAACGTAATGCTATAGCAAAGAATTCTGAGGCTATAATAACTTCCAACAATATGGATAAAGTGAAAGCCAGCATAGAAGAGATTTCTCAAAATATAAAAAACGAATATAAAATAGAAGATCCTGATATGAAAATATCAATTTCTAAATGTGATAATATTAAAGAATGCTTTACTAAAGAGTTAACAAATAATGTTATAGATTTTCTTATGCTTACACCGGACGGGGTTCTTTATATGAGCAGAGATATTGAAGGTTTGGTGCAAACAAGTGCTAATAATGGTGTATTGAAAGAGGAAAACGGCAAATTAAATTTAGTTATATCAATAAGAAGCTGCGTTGAAAGTTCATCTAGGGAAATTGTAGCAAGAGTAGAGGATATAGCATTGAGAACAAATGCTCATTTTAAGGCATCAAGCGGATATCCTGCTTGGCAGTATGATCCTAATTCAAAGATAAAAGATGTAGCTGCTGAAGTATACAAAAAAGTTACAGGTAAAGATGCTGAAATGAAAGCTATACATGCAGGTTTGGAATGCGGTATATTAAAGAAACCTCTTCCAAATGTTGATATGATAAGTATTGGACCTAATATTTATGATGTACATACACCAAAAGAACATTTAAGCATATCTTCGGTTGATAGAATGTGGAAATTTTTAAAAGAACTTATTATTAATATAAAATAATTTTATGCTAAGTTTTTAGATATTATAAATAATACCGCATTAAACTATTGAAAAATTATTTATATTAGTATATTATATTTATACTATAATATTTAAGGATATAATAAAATGACAACAGACAGAGAAGAATTAGAAGCACTTTTATATCAAACTAGATTAAGAGTAGATGAAAATCAAAAAGATGAAGTTTTAGACAGATTAAATAAAGATTTAAAGTTCATAGAAGAATTATTTGAAGTTAATGTTGATAATATTTCACCTTTATATCATGTTATTGATTTACCTGAATATTTGAGAGAAGATGTTGCAGGAGAGACATTAAATAATGATGTAATAATGGATCTATGCCGCAACGGTGAATATGGTTATATAGTAGTTCCAGCAGTGCCGGCAGCTTTGGAAAACAGCGAACATCAGGCTAAAAAATCTTAAATTATATAAAAAATATAGAGGTCATCAATTAATAGATGAATTATTCTTATGATAAAGAGGAAATAAAAAAAGAAAAAAGGAATACCATCAAGGCTATTTTTAAACCTTTTATCTTTATATATTATAGGAGCAATAGTCTTTTGTATAGGGCTGTAGCTAGGTTTATATTGGGTTTTATATTAGCATTTATTATTTTTGGTATTATTACTTTATTTGTAAGGTTTGATAGAATGAAAAGTTCAACTATGATGAATACTATTGAACCTAATGATATATTAATTACTTCAAAATTTAAGTATGCAGTTGCATTAAGACCTTTTGTATCGCATCTTACTGGAAAAACATTTATATTTTCAAGGCCTAAAAGAGGAGATATTGTATTTATGATAGATCCTAGGACAGAAAGAGAATTTTTTTTGAAGAGATTTGCTTCATATTTTGTGTATTTTGTAACTTTTGGAAATGTAAATATATCAAAAACCAGATATATAATAAAACGGGTTATAGGGCTTCCAAATGAAACTATAGAAATTAGAGATAAAGTTGTATATATTAATGGAGAGGCATTAAATGAACCTTGGGCTAATATAGGAAGCGATGACAGAATATTAGATAAAGAAGTTTCATCAAGAGATAATTTCGGTCCTTATATTATAGGTTATAATGAATATTTTGTTTTATCTGATAACAGAGATTATGGTTATGACAGTAGGGATTTCGGTAATGTTCATTTTTCATTAATAGACGGAAAAGTCATTTCTAAATAGAGATTAAAAACTATTATATTTTGATTGCTTATGGCATAAATTTAATATTTATATAATACAAATATTTTATTTGCTTTATTTGTGTAATTGTTATTTTTATAGTTTTAAAAAAATAAATAATTATAATATTAATTAAAAAGTCATATTTAATTAGTTTCTTTTTTGCGTATAATTATACAATAGGGAGAAAATTATTATGAGCGAAAGAGACGAATTAAATAATGGAGATGAAAATTCTTCAGCAGAAAAAGAAAAGAAATTATCAAAATATGCTTACGGAGGTATAAAAGGCGAGGATTATATGCCGTTTGTACCATCAAATATTAATATGCCTGAGATGACAGTATATTCTATTATTTTGGGTGTTGTTTTTGCAATTATATTTGCTTCTGCTAATACATATTTAGGTCTTAAAGTTGGTCTTACAATATCTTCAGGTATTCCTGGTGCTATACTTTCTATAGCTATATTCAAAAATTTATTTAAAAGAAATAATATATTAGAATCAAGTTTAACATCAGCACTTTCTGCATCAGGACAGTCAATAGCAGCAGGAGTTATATTTATACTTCCGGCTGTAATTTTATTTGGAATGGATCTTTCCGTATTAACCATAGTTACTATTACAGCATTGGCAGCTTTGATGGGATGCTATTTTATTACGCCTATAAGAAAATATTTAATTGTAGAAGAGCATGGAAAATTAATATATCCGGAAGCTATGGCTCAATCTGAAGTTTTGGTTATAGGAACTGAGGGAGGCAAAGGATTAAAATATGTTTTAACAGGTTTATTTTCTGGTTTTATATATAAGCTGCTTTCAGGAGGCTTTGGTTTTTGGAAAGAAAAAGCCTCTTATGTAATACATTCATATCAAAATACTATGATAGGTGTTGATACATTAGTTTCATTGCTTGGTCTTGGTTTTATTATTGGTATAAGAAGTTCTGCTATAATGTTTGCAGGAGGCATCATGTCATGGCTTGTATTTATACCTCTAATAAAATATTTTGGTTCTAATCTTGATATAGCTATTTTTCCGTCAAAATCTTTAATATCTAATATGACTGCACAGGAGATTTGGAGCAGTTATATTGTTTATATTGGTGCTGGTGCTTTGGCTATGGGAGGCTTCATATCTTTAGCTAAATCAGTTCCAACAATAGTAAGTTCATTATCTAAATCAATAAGAAATATTAATAATAATTTATACAATATTGATAGAATAAATAGAGATGCTCCTATTACAATGATTTTATTAGCAGCTGTAATTGGTTTTGCAGGAACTTGTTTTCTTCCAAGTATAAAAGGGGGTGTATTGGGAGGATTGTCAGCTGTATTATTTTCTTTCTTTTTTGCAGTCGTATCTGCCAGTATAGTAGGTATTGTTGGTGCAAGCAATAATCCTGTTTCAGGAATGACTATAGCGGCACTTTTAATAGTTGCTTCAATATTTAAATTTACAGGATATATAGGAGAGTCTGGAATTAAAGCAGCACTTTTAGTTTGCGGCGTTGTATCAATTTCAACTTCAGCATCAGGAGGTACAACCCAATCATTAAAATCTACATTTATAATAGGAGGTACTCCAAAGAATGTTCAATTAGGAGTAGTTATATCCTTGATTGCAGCATCATTTGCTTCCGGAGCTACTCTTATTCTTATGCAGAATGTTTATGGGCTTGGAACTGACTCTGTACCTGCACCTCAGGGGGTATTAATGAAACTTATAGTTGAAGGTATAATGTCATCACAGCTTCCTTGGACTTTAGTTGTAATAGGTGCTTTTATAGCTGTATTTTGTTCTATGACAGATTTGCCGGTTCTTGCTATTGCTTTGGGATTGTATTTGAATGTAAGTTTAACAGCTTCTATATTTATAGGGGCATTAATTAGAAAATTAGTTGAGTATAAATTTAGAAATGATAATAATTCAAATGAAAAGGCTGTGAAGAAAGGAATATTATTATCATCCGGTTTAGTTGCCGGGGATTCAATAACCGGTGTTATCATTGCTTTAATAACTGCATTTAATATAAATATTAATTTTGGAGAAAAAGTATTTGATTTCGGAAGTTTGTCAGCATTTATTATGTATATTTTATTTGCTGTATTTATGTATTTGTATATTATAAAAAAATCAAAAGATAATAGAAATATTAATTGCTTATCGAAAAATAAATTATAAATGTATTGAAATTATTAACTTTATATGCAATATCTATATAGCATAATAAAAAATAATATAGATAATATTGATATTTTAAAAATATGTGATATATATATTTGTTTTTTTATATGTTGTTTTTATTATGATATTAATGTATATTAGTAGGAAGATATTTTGCGGAGATTTTTATATGGTATATAACAGTATTCTTGATTTGATAGGAAACACTCCTATTGTAAGATTGAAAAATATAGAATCACAATTTAATTTAGGCAGTAAAATAGAACTTTATGGAAAAGTAGAAAAAGTCAACCCTGCTGGTTCTATAAAAGATAGAGCAGTTAAGCAAATAATAACAGATTTGTTCAAAGATGGTAAATTAAAAGCCGGAGATACAATAATAGAGCCTACATCAGGCAATACAGGCATAGCTATGGCGGCTATAGGAAGATATTTAAAATTAAATGTTATAATAGTGATGCCTTCTTCTATGTCTGAAGAGAGAAGAAAACTAATAAGAGATTACGGGGCTAAATTAGAATTAGTTGATGGAGGAATGGATGCTGCTGTAGAAAGAGCTGAGCAATTAAATAAAAAAATTCCAAATTCTATTATTCCTGGACAATTTGTAAATGAATCTAATGTTATGGCACATTATATTACAACAGCTGTGGAGATATTTAAAGATATTCCAAATGTGGATTATATTTTTTCAGGTATCGGTACTGGAGGCACTATCACTGGAATAGGACAATATGTGAGAGATAACAATAAAAAAACTCAAGTTATAGGAGTTCAGCCAGAATCATCACCTATACTTACAAAAGGAAAAACTGGGCCTCATAAAATACAAGGTATAGGTCCTAATTTTGTACCTAAAATTTTAGATTTAGATGTTGTAAATGGAATAGTAGATGTATCAGATGATAATGCTATTAATACAGCAAAGGATATATGTTTTTATGAAGGATTATTTGTAGGAATATCATCCGGAGCATGCGTATATGCTGCAATTGATTTTTCTAAAAAATTAAATAGAACAGAAAAAAGTATCAAGCTCCTTTGTATTTTACCGGACACAGGAGAGAGATATTCTTGGAATTAATTTATTATTGGATACAATTATGAAATTAAAAACTTTTAGTGAATTACCAAATCAAAAATCTATTAAAGAAATGATCAAACTTGTAAGAGATTATGCTTTTCCAAATTTTTTTAGAGAATCAGAAAATAGAGATATGGTAAAAAAAAGCATAGCAAAACTTTATATGAAAATAGTTACAGATGATTCAGCATTGCTTGATTTTATAGAGCAGCTGGATGATATTACATTAAGTTTAGAAAAAGATTTAGAGTTCTTTTTTCAGTCAGATCCGGCATCAAAATCTTATGATGAAATAGTATTAACATACCCTGGTTTTAGAGCTATATTTCATTATAGAATAGCACATATATTTTATAATCAAAAAGAATATTTAATAGCAAGAACGATATCTGAATTTGCACATTCCAAAACAGGCATAGATATTCACCCTGGTGCATCTATAGGAGACTATTTTTTTATAGATCATGGAACAGGTATTGTTATAGGTGAAACTACAATAATAGGACATCATGTTAAAATTTATCAAGGAGTTACATTAGGTGCTTTATCTTTGACTAACGGCAGAAGTTTGGAAGGTAAGAAAAGACATCCTACCGTTTGCGATTATGTTACTATATATGCTAATGCTTCAATATTTGGAGGAAATACAGTTATAGGGGAAAATGCTATTATAGGTGCTAACTGTATTGTATTGGAATCAGTTGAAGAAAATAAAAAGGTAACATTATAAAAATAGTTTGTTTTAATAATTTATATAATATCTATGTTTTTATATAATATTAGAATTTGGGACCATATCTGTATCCAAGTTGTATGCCGATATCTACATTTCCAAATGTTTCATCTTTAACTACATTTAGATAGCTGCTTGTTTGCACCAATAACTTCCGAAATCATATCCTATATAAAATCCCAAATTAATGGATGAATCTAGGCCGGCAAAGAAATAATAATCAAATGTTCCTCTTATATAAAGTCTTAAGTAATGATCATGGTTTATTTCTTTTTCTCCAGTTTCAGGACTATAATATATAGAATTTGGAGTTAATGTAATTTTGTATCCTATATTTAATCCTATTGAGCATGAATAAAAATTGAATTTAGGCATTATTCCGAAGTACAAATCATTATCTATAAATTTATATTGTACTTTATCATCATATTTAGAATATTTAGATTCTGTATAACTATATCCTAATACTCCTAATAAACTCACTCCCATTTCCTCTTTTATTTGAAACATATAGCCAAGATTTGCTTCAATACCTCCTTGAAAATTAACTTTACCCTTAGGATTGCCTTGAACATCTACATTTTTGTGTACTACAGTAATACCCATACCTAAAGGTACATTAATTATAGCTTCAAATCCTCCTTTTATTTCTGAAAATGATGTTTTATATGTTGATATTAATAAAATAATAAATATTATATATTTTTTATATTGCATTTACTCTCCATTATGTACTTTTAGTTATAATAATATAGTTTTTTTAATATAAATATTTACTTTTTATTGAAAAAATAGTATATTAAAGCGTTCAATTTATTTACTATAATATACTTTTTAATATATTACAAGTGCATGATAATTAAAACTACAAAAATGCTGGAGATGTCTGAAGTATGAAGAAAAAATGTCTTATTTTGTTGATTTGTTTGGTTATTGGATTGTTAATATTTTCAGTAATTTCATGTTCTAAGAAGTTAAACCCATTTAATCCTGAAACTGAACCATCTTGGTTTTTGAAGCCTGAAGATCAGATCAAACCTTTTATGCAGGAAACTATAATTTTTAGGAGTGAGGTAAATAATAATAATGCTGATTCTCCAAAAAAGATATATAGAATACCAGGCATAACGGTTTCGGAAAAAAATACTATAATAGCAGTTGCTGATAATAGGAAAGACAGTTATCTTGATGTAGGTTTTGATGGTTCTAAAGCAATAGATATTGTTGTGAGAAGAAGTACAGACGGAGGTATAACTTGGGGTCCTGAAATAACGATACCTCCTATAGCTTTAGATAATAAAAATGCCCATGGAGATTCATTATTTTTTTCTTGTGCAAATGGAGATTTAGTTGTTTTATGTGCAGCATGAGGCGGATATAAGCAAGCTGCAGGTTTTGGAAAATCAAAAATCATGATATCAAGAAGTACAGATGACGGGTTAACTTGGAGTGATTGGGAACTTGCAAAAGGAGATATAAATAATTTTGGACAAGGTTTATTAAAAGGATATACCAGAGGTTTTGCTGTTTCAGGTACAGGGTCTAGGATTAATAATGGAACTCTAATGGGGGCTATGATGATTAATAATGATAATTTTAGCAATCCTGCTGCTGCTGTTATAGTTTCAACTGATAATGGATATAATTGGAAAGTTAGAAGTATAGCTAAAAGAAAATCGGGTACTCAGGATGAGCCTAAAGTAGTTACTCAATTAAATGATGGTAGAATTTTATTATCTGTACGTTCCGGACCTTATGACGGAGTGAATAAAAGTAGAGTTTGGTTTAGATCTGCTGCTAATTTAGGTTCTTCTTGGGAAGAGCTTAATCCTGCAGGTAATTTTTATGACGGTGCATGTAATGCTGAGGGTATTTTGTTTACTTCTACTAAAGAAGGGTATAATAAGAACAGACTTATACATTTAGCATTAGATTCAAATGCAGATAGAAGAAATTTAACATCTTTTATAAGTTATGATGAAGGGAATAGTTGGAAAAAACTAAGAGTATTAAATTCAGGAAGAGCAGGATATTCTGCATTAGCAAGATTAAAAGACGGTACAATAATATCATTAGCTGAAGAACAAGGCGGACATGACTTGCCTTCAAGCTCTAAGGAGCTTTATAATATTGTATTTAGAAGATTTAATTTAAGATGGCTTACAGCGAATTTACCAGAATCCGATAAAGATTTTTATACCCCTCCTGAAAAGTATTGATAAGAAGATAGTAATTTAATATTGTAAAAACAAAGGAATTTATTTCCTTTGTTTTTTATTTATAAAATATTATTGAAATAATTATCAAAATAATTTACTATTATGTTAATTAAATTATGTTAATTATGTGATTTATTAAAGGATTTTTTTATGGCTTCAGTTATAACATTTGGTGAAATAATGCTAAGATTATCACCGCCTTCAAATTTAAGATTTGTTCAAACAGATTCTTATGATGCGAGATTCGGAGGCGGAGAAGCTAATGTATCTTTTGCATTAGCAAATTTTGGAGTAGATACTTCATTTGTAACAAAACTGCCGAGTAATGACATAGGGCAGGCTTGTATTAATGAATTAAGAAGATATGGGGTTGATGTTTCCAATATAGTTCTGGGAGGAGATAGAATAGGAATATATTTTTTGGAGAAAGGGGCAAGTCAGAGAGGATCCAAAGTTATATATGACAGAGCTAATTCTTCTATATCAAAATCCAGTAAAGAAGATTTTAATTGGGATAAGATTTTTAATAATGCTAAATGGTTTCATTTGACAGGCATAACTCCGGCACTTGGAAAAAATGTTGCAGAGATTTGTATTGAAGCTTGCAAGAAAGCTAAAGAAAAAGGATTAACTGTAAGTTTAGATTTAAATTTCAGAAAAAAATTATGGACATCCAAAGAAGCTAATGAGACTATGAGTAAATTAATGCCTTATGTTGATATATGCGTGGCTAATGAAGAAGATGCAGAAAAAGTTTTTGGTATAAAAGCAAAGGATTCAAATGTTGTAGAGGGAAAATTATCTCATGAGGGATATAAAGATGTTGCCAAAGAGATAATGGATAGATTTAATGTAAAAAAAGTTGGTATTACTTTAAGAGGTTCTATTTCAGCAAGCGAGAATTTATGGTCTTGTATGCTTTATAATGGCAGTGAATATTTCTTTTCAAAAGAGTATTTAATAAAGATAGTTGATAGAGTAGGAGGAGGAGATAGTTTTGCTGCAGGTCTTATATATTCATTTTTGAATGGTAAAGATGACAGAGAAGCATTAGAGTTTGCTACAGCATCCAGCTGTTTAAAGCATTCTATAGAAGGTGATTTTAATGTTGTGACAGTTGATGAGGTTATGACCGTTTATAATGGAGATGCTTCCGGACGCATACAGAGATGATTAAGTTTATTGCTGTTAATGATAATTATTTATTTGGTGTTGTGAAATGATTTTTAATTTAAATAAAACGTATATAAAAGTTTTAAAAAAACAAAATATTTTAATACTTGGTGCTGCTCCAAGAAGCGGAGTTAGTATTTCTAATATTTTATATGATATTAATACTTCTATGAATCTTAATATCAAATATGCATTAAGCGATAGTAAAAGTGAAAGCGAGCTTCAGGAAAGTATAAATGCTTTAAAAGATAAAGAGGCAAAGCTTTTTTTTGGAAATCAGGAATTATCCATTTTAGATAATATTACTCTTATAATAATTTCTCCTGGAGTGCCTCGTACTATTCCTATAGTTGCTGAAGCTCAGAAACGCGGAATTAAAGTTATAGGTGAAGTAGAATTTGCATATAATCTTTTACCTAATAGAAATTATATTGCTGTAACAGGTACAGATGGAAAAACCACAACAGTTACTCTTATCCATAAAATAATAAGTTCTTATAAAAAAGCTAAACTTTTGGGTAATGTAGGAAATACATTTTCTAAAGAAATTGAAAATATAGAGGAAGGTGAAGATGTTGTATTAGAACTTTCAAGTTTTCAATTAGAAACTGTTGAAAAATTCCATGCACATATAGGTGTTATATTAAATATAGCGGAAGATCATCTTGATAGATACAGCAATATAGAAGATTATTTTAATGCCAAAAAAAATATAAGTATTAATCAAAATAAAAATGATTTTCTTATACTAAATTATGATAATATATATACGAATATCTATTATAATGAACTGATTAATAATTGTAAGATGAAGCTTTTAACATTTTCGTTAAAAAGTAAATTTGCTGATATTTATTATAATGAAGAAGATGAATGTATATATTATAATAATGAAAAATTGTTCTCTATAAAAGACAGAAAGATATTAGGCAGACATAATATAGCAAATATACTAGCAGCAGTATTAGTATGTTTGAAAGATAATATCCCTGTAGATCATATAGAGAACATTGTTAATAATTTTAAAGGCATAGAACATAGATTAGAAGTTGCTGCTGTTATAAATGGTGTTAGATATATTAATGATTCTAAAGCTACATCTATGAATGCTGTAACAAGTGCTTTGAAATCTTTTGATAGGAACATCATATTAATAATGGGCGGACGTAATAAAAATATAGATTTCACTCCTTTAAATAGTCTTCTAGAAAATAGACTTAAAAAACTTATACTTATAGGAGAAGCTGCTGAGGCACTTAATTCTATGCTTCATTTTGAAAACAAGATTATAATAAAAGATTTTACAGATGCATTTAATTATGCTTCTGCCATATCTATAGATGGTGATACAGTGCTTCTTTCTCCAGGATGTGCCAGCTTTGATATGTTTAAAAGCTATGAGGAGAGAGGTAGGTATTTTAAAAATTTAGTATATAAACTTGGTAATATTTCTGAAGAATAATATTGAAATTATTATATTTTTGTATTTGAATATTTTTAAAAATTGTTATAAAATTATTGACTAATAAAAAATATTTAATGTAAAAATAGAATATGGCTAGAAGTATTATAAACATAGTAAATATATCTAAAAGATTTGTTCACAAGGTTTTGCTTGATAATGTTAATTTGCTTATAGAAGAGAAATCTAAAATAGGCATGATTGGAAGAAACGGAGCGGGTAAAACTACTCTTTTGAAAATTCTTATGGGAATTGAAGAGCCTGATGACGGAGAAATAATACTTTCTGATGATGTAAGAATAGGTTATTTACGTCAGCAGGGGGATTTTTATGAAAATGAAAAGGTTATAGATTATCTTGTAAGAATTACAGGAAAAGAATCTTGGAAATGTTCTAAAATAGCAAGTAGGTTTGGTATAGATCATATAAAAGTTAATTATAATTTAGGCAATTTATCGAGCGGTTATAGAATGAGAGTTAAACTTTCTGAGATGATGCTTTATGAGCCTAATTTTTTAATACTTGACGAACCTTCAAACTTTTTGGATTTGAATACATTAATAGATTTAGAAAATTTTTTAATGGATTATAATGGCGGATTTTTAATAGTTTCGCATGATAGGGAATTTCTAAAAACTACTTGTGAAAAAACTATAGAAATGGAAAATGGAAAAATTACATATTTTCCTGGAGATATAGAAGATTATTTTGAATATAAAGAAGAAAAAGAATATACAATAAAAAAGTATAATAAAAATATTGAAGAGAGAAAAGCACATTTAGAAAGATTTGTAGAGAGGTTTAGATACAAAGCTACAAAGGCTAAAGCTGTTCAATCACGTATAAAGCAGATAGAAAAATTAAAGACTATAGAAATAACTCATCCTGCTAAAAATGTAAAAATCAAATTGCCTGAAGTACCTGAAAAAAAAGGTTTTGCATTGATTTCTGATGATCTTGTAATAGGGTATGGAGATAATATAGTTGCTGAGAGCGGACGTATTGAAATACCTAGAGGAAGCAGAGTTGCTGTTCTTGGACAGAATGGAGAGGGTAAAACTACATTTTTAAGAACTATAGCAGGAAGGCTTAATCCTATTTCTGGAAGCTATAATTATTCTTACGGTATAAAGATAGCATATTTCGGAGAGGATACATATAAAAATGTTACTGCCAATGATACAGTTTTGTCATACTTAAAAAAGAATGCCAAGCAAGGACTTCTTAGTCAGGAGTTATTAACTCTTTTGGGCAGTTTCTTATTTTCCGGAGATAATGTTAATAAAGATGTTAAAGTTTTAAGCGGAGGAGAGATGGCAAGACTTTCTCTTCTTTCTGCTATTACTCAATGTGCCGATGTGCTTATATTGGATGAGCCTACAAATCATTTGGATTTTGAAACTGTTGAGGCATTAGCATCTTCATTAAGAGATTACGGAGGAACAATATTTTTTACTTCGCATGATAGAACTTTTGCCAGTTTGCTTGCTGATACTATTATAGAAGTAAAGGATAAAAAACTTTCTCTTTATCCTTCAAATTATGAGGCTTATGTTTATAGAGTAAGACTTGATGCCTTGGAAGAGGAAGAAAGAGAATTAAAATATCAGGAGAATAATAAAGAAGTTTTAAGTAAAGATAATAGTTCAAACGCAGATGAAAAAAACAGTTATGAAGAAAGAAAGAAAATAAGAAATAAACTTTCTAAATATGAATCTTTGCTTAAAAAACATGAGAAACAGATAGAGGATTATAAAAAGGAAGAGGCTGAAATATTAAAATTTTTTGAAACTTCATTAGGATATGATGATGAAAAGAGCAGGAGACTTATGGAAGTAAAAAAATTAATAGAAGAAACAGAAAATGAATGGCTTTTAACTAATGAAGAAATAGATAATATAAAGTCTGCATTATAAATACTTTTATTATAAGGGAGAAAAGTAAATGAGAATTTTTAAAAATGCTAAAATTTATTCTATGGATAAAAATGATAATGTTTATGAAGCTGTTGCAGTTGATAATGGAAGAATATCTTTTGCAGGAACTAATGAAGAGGTATTAAAAAAATATCCTGAAGCTGAGGAAATAATAGATTTAGAAGGCAGAACAGTTATACCGGGATTTAATGACAGCAATGTTAATTTTGTTTCTTATGCACGTTTTAATACTATGCTTGATTTAAGTGAGTGTAAATCTATAAGAGAGGTAATAGAAATTTCTAGAGAAGCAGAAAGATATAATGATTGGGTTATAGGAAGGGGTTGGAATCAGGATTATTTTGAAGAGAAGAGAATGCTTAATAAATATGATTTGGATAATATTTCTAGTGAATATCCTGTTGCTTTTAGAAGATGCTGCGGTGAGATGATAGCTGCAAACAGCAAAGCTCTTGAAATATGCGGAATTACAAAAGATATGCAAAGCGATACTATAGATTTTGAGAATGGATTAATAAGCTCAAAATCTATGGCTTTGATTTTGGCTAAGATTAAATCATTTGAAATTGATACATTAAAATCTTTAATATTAGATACTCAGGAAGTTTTTTTCAAAATGGGTATTACTTCTGTTCAGGCAGATGATTTAAGAAGCTTGCCGGATTTAGATTATAGAAAAATTATAGATGCTTATCAAAAACTACATAGAGAAAAGAAATTAAAAATAAGAGTTTGCGAACAGGCTCAGTTTGTTAATAAAGAAGATATTGATGATTTTAGACAGTATTATTATTATCAATATATAGATGATGACAGATTTAAAGTGGGACATATTAAATTTATAATAGACGGGGGTATAGGTTCAAGAACTGCACTTTTGAAAGAAGATTATAAAGATTCTAAAGGCTTCAGAGGTGTTACTCAATATAAGCAGGATGAACTTGATGAATTAGTTGAATATGCAAATAGTTTAGATTATTCTCTTGCAATACAGGCTACAGGAGACGGAGCTATTGAGATGGCTTTAAATGCAATAGACAAAATAAAGGATACCAAAGATTTTAAATATAGAAGAAATGGTTTGGTGCATTGTCAGATTACAGATAAAGAGTTATTGGAAAGAATGAAAGAATTGAATGTAGGGATATATTATCAGCCTGTGTTCTTAAATTATGATATGCATGTGGTTGAAGATAGAGTAGGACATGATAAGGCTGCTGCAAGCTATGCTTATAAAACAGCTATGGATATAGGGGTTAATATTGGTTTTGGTTCAGCCGGACCTATTGACAGTATTAATGTTATGGAAGGTATACATTGTGCAGTTAATAGAGAAGATTTAAAAGGATGGCCTCATGGCGGATGGATGCCTCAGGAAAAACTTACAGTGAAAGAAGCAGTTTATTTATATACTATGGGAAGTGCTTATATGTCTTTTGAAGATGGTATTAAAGGAAGCATTGAAGAAGATAAACTTGCTGATTTTATAGTTTTGGATAGAGATATATTTGAAGTTGATACTAAAGAGATAAAAGATATCAAAGTATTAAAGACTATAATTGATGGTGATATAGTTTATAGTGCCTAATAATTAATTTGATATGATGAAGGATTTGGATTTTTCCAGATCCTTTTTTATTTTGTTAATATAAAACAAATCAAAAATTATTGTAATATTAAGAAAATATAATATGATATAGGAGCAGTTAATATTACACTGTCAAATATATCAAATACTCCTCCATGACCTGGAAATAATTTGCTTGAATCTTTAGTATCATACATTCTTTTTATGAGACTTTCTCCCATATCTCCAAGAAATCCTGTTATTGTAAATATTGATGTTAATAATATTATTTGCGGAAGAGTAAAATTTGGTATATTTTTACCTAGAAAAATGGTTAAATATCCTTTAGAATATAGATAATAGTATAAAATTCCAATAGGTATTGTAAATATAAACATTCCGACTAATCCTTCATAGCTTTTATTTGGTGAAGCACTATTAGAAAGTTTATGTTTTCCTATTTTTCTTCCGACAACATATCCTCCGGTATCGCTGAGCCAAGCACATAATAAAATAAATACGATATAATATTTTCCGCTAGGCATAAAACGCATAAGAGATATATGCCATACTCCTAAACCGACATATATAAAGCAAAATACAGCAGTTAATATTGCTCTTCCTTTTTCTTCAAAAGTAGAAACATTAACTTTAAAAATATTTATTATAAATAATACCGCTATTAAAGCAAAAACCATTACTAAAGATAAATCCATTGAAGGGTTTTTTGTTTCTATTATTTTATAAAGGTTTGAAAAATCGCCTCTGAATACATTAAGTCCGCATATAGTTATTATATATCCTAAAACCATAGCTATCATTGATGCTACTACTGTTCTAAAATTTTTCTGCCTATGAACTTTTGCCATGTAAAATATTTCTAATGCACTAAGAATGGATATAGATAATATAAGAAGATGAAATAAATATATAACTTTATCATAAAACATTATTATAGTAAATAATGGAAGAGTAATTGCTACAGATATTAATCTTTTCTTCATGATAAATTAAAGGCCTCCATATCTTCTATTTCTATTAGAGTATTCATCTATAGCTTTTTTGAAATTATCTTTAGATAAATCAGGCCATAATATATCGGTAAAATATAATTCGCTATATGATGCCTGATACATAAGAAAATTACTTAATCTTGATTCTCCGGACGTTCTTATTATAAGGTCAGGATCTGGCGTATCTTTTGTATATAAGTAATTTTTAATAAAGTTTTCATCGATATTTTCTATATCTATTTTATTATTTTTTACATCATAACATATATTTTTTACAGCATTTTTTAATTCGTCTCTAAATCCATAATTCAAAGCTAATATTACAGTTAATATCGGATTTTTGCATTTCTCTAATGTTTCTTTTTCTGTTTCTTCTATTGTTTTTATAGTATCTTTTGGAAATGCCGTAATATCGCCTATATGTTTTACTAATATATTATTTGAAATTAGTCTTTTAATTTCTTTTTTGTAAAACTCTTTTAATAATTGAAATAAAGCCTTCTTTTCTTCCTCAGGTCTTTTCCAATTTTCTGTAGAAAAAGCATATAGGGTCAAATATTTTATATTAATTTCACAGCATGCTTCTACTATATTAATTACATTTTCACTTCCTGCTCTATGACCGTAACTTCTGCTTTTATTATGAGCATTAGCCCATCTGCCATTGCCATCCATGATTATAGCCACATGTGTAGGAATTTTCGACTCATCAGTAATCATATAGTATCTAATTCTTTTTCTTTTGCTGAGATTAGTTCATCAATCTTTTTGATATATAAGTCAGTATCATTTTGTATTTTTTTCTCTTGAGATTTTGATTCATCTTCAGTAATTGTTTTATCTTTTAATTCTTTTTTTATTTTATCGTTTTCATCTCTTCTTATATTGCGTACCGCTATTTTAGCATCTTCTCCTCTATGTCTTACACCTTTTTTTAATTCTTCCCTTCTTTCTTTTGTAAGCTCAGGTACAACTATTCTAATATTTCCGCCATCATTGAAAGGATTAAAACCTAAATCAGCTTTTAATATAGCTTTTTCTATGTCACTAACTAAACCTTTGTCAAACGGCTGTATCATAATAGTTCTTGAATCCGGAGTAGAAATATTACCTACTTGTTTTAACGGCATGTTGCTTCCATAAGCTTCTACTTTAACTCCATCCAATATTGAAGCATTAGCTCTTCCTGTTCTTATACCTTTTAAATCATTTTGCAAACTTGAAATAGCCTTTTCCATTCTATCTTTATACGATTCTTTTGACATAGATAAAACCTCTTTTATTATAAATAATATTTATTTTAATAGATTATAATTTAATATAATACTATTGTCAAGTTAATTCTTTATATACGGTATTATATATGTTCTTTACATTTTATACAAATATGCTCTAAAATATACTAGAAAATTATAAAGATTATTAATATTATGTGCTTATAATTTCTATTTTTAATAAAATATATATAATTTCAATGTATTCTAAATTGTTTTTAATAAAATAAAATTAATTTTGAATTTAATATATTGAATTATTTATTTTATCTTATATAATTAAACTATGTATTTATTAGAATTTAAAGAAATATCAAAAGAAGTTATTTGGGGCGGAAATACACTTGCTTCATTATATTCTAAGCCTTTTGATAAGAATAAAGCTATAGGTGAGAGTTGGGAAATTTGCGATCTGCCTAATGATAATAATATTGTTGTTAATGGAGAACTCAAAGGAAGAACTTTATCATCTTTAGTAAAAGAATATGGGACTAAACTTTTAGGAACTAAATTTAAAGAGGATTATTTTCCTCTTCTTATAAAACTTATAGATGCAAGAGATAAACTGTCAATACAAGTTCATCCTGATGAAGAATATGCCATTAAGAGACATAATAAGCATGGTAAGAATGAAATGTGGTATGTGATGAATACAGACGGTGATGCAAAACTTCTCATAGGATTAAAAGAAAATTTTACTAAAGAAGATTTAAAAAATGCTTTAAATGATAAAAAAAATATAGAAGATATGTTTAATTATTTTGATATTAAAGCAGGAGATGCTTTCTATATTCCTAACGGATGCATACATGCCATACTTGGTAATTCTGTTATAGCTGAGATACAAACTCCAAGCGATGTTACATATAGACTTTATGATTGGAACAGAGTTGATAAAAATGGAAAATCAAGAGAACTTCATATAGAAGATTCATTTAATGTTATTAAAGATATAAATGCTTACAGTTTAAAATCTGATAAAAAAAATAAATTTAAAGATGCCTTATTAGAAATTAATACAATATTTTCAAATGAATATTTTACAGCTGAGGAATATATAGTTAAAAATAATTTCTCTTCAAAAACTAATGATGAAAGTTTTGAGATAATTATTGTTGCAGATGGCAATGGCATAATAAAATCTAATATAAATGATAATATTATTAATCTCCATTCTGGCAAAACGGTTTTAATACCAGCCAGTTTGGGTGAATATATAATAAACACTGATAATAGTATAAAATTTTTGAGGATAACTTTATAATATGAGCTATATTATAGAATTAAAAGATGTTTATAAAACTTTTGGACCGCAGAAAGTATTGAATGGTGTTAATCTCAAAGTTAATAGAGGTGAAACATTATCTGTAATAGGTAATTCAGGATGCGGAAAAAGTGTTCTTATAAAACATTTAATAGGACTTCTTCAGCCCGATTCCGGTACAATAATAATAGACGGACATGATATCAATCAGATTTCAGATAATGAATTAACAGAGGTGCGTAAAAAATTTGCTATGGTTTTTCAAGGTGCAGCTTTATTCGATTCATTGAATGTTTATGAAAATGTAAGTTTCGGATTAAGAAGAATAAAAAAGGGTATGCCGGAAGAAAGAATAAAAGTAAAAGTTGCAGAAGTATTGGAGATGGTAGGTATGCCTAATATAGAACATAAGATGCCTTCCGAACTTTCCGGAGGTATGAAAAAGCGTGTGGGATTAGCACGTGCTATAGCTATGGACCCTGAGATATTGCTATACGATGAGCCTACAACTGGTTTGGATCCTGTTATGTCTAGGGTTATAGACGATTTAATAGTAAAAATGCAGTCTATACTTAATGTTACAAGCATAGTTATTACACATGATATGACCAGTGTATTTAGAATGTCGGATAGAGTTGTTATGCTGCATAAAGGACAGATTATAGAAGGAGGAGACCCTGATCATTTGCATGAGATAGAAAATCCTCATTTAAAGTTCTTTTTTATGAGCAGTATAGCTAAAAAAGGTGAAGATATAGAAAGTATAAGACCAAAAGATTAATATTATTTTTATATATAATTTTTAGGATAAGGACAGCATATGAAAAATAAAGTAAAATTAGGCATATTTTTTATCATTACTATTGTAATATTTGTATGTGCAATAGTATTGTTAGGTAATTTCAAGTTGAAAGGTGATGGATATAGAATATATGTAGACTATGTATTTATCGGTGATTTGCAGGAAAATGGTAAAGTCTCATATAGAGGCGGCGGAATACAGATAGGCTTTATTGAAAAGATAAGCATTAATGCAGATGGTACAATAAGAGTAACTTTGTTTATAACCGATAAAACTGTTATTATTCCAGAAGGTACAAAATTCTCTATACAAACAGTTGGTTTAGGATTGGGAGAAAAATACATAATGGTATCTCCTCCTGCCATAGATACTACAGGAATGAAAAGTATAGCTCCTGAAAGTGTGGTTAAAGGAGTTGAACCTTTCAGTATAGAAACTACTTTAGGTTCTATCGGTGATATAGGTAAAGATTTAAATTTTCAAGAGTTCTCATCAATAATTACTAATCTTGCTCAAACTATTAACATGATTTCAGATGTTATAGGTACTAATGAAGAAAATATTACAAAATCTATTTCAAATGTTAATGACAGTTTATCACATATTAACAGTATTACAAAGGATTTAGCATCTGTTATTAATGATGTTGAAAATGGAAATGGAACAGCAGGAGCTTTATTTAAAGATGCTGGAATGAAGACTAATATTTCTGCAATAATTACTAACTTGAAAATATTTAGCGAGAAATTGAGAGATAACCCTTCAGTTCTTCTTTTTAGAGAAAAGGAAGTTAAGTAGCATATTGTTACGGGGGATTTTCTTATGATAGATGATTTCATGACTTTGATAATGAAAAGTATTTCAGGGAGTAAAGTGAAAAAAAATAAATTGTCAGATAAAGAAGCAGAATATATAAAGATACAGGATGAAATAAAGAAATTTTCTAAGAGTAAATTGAACAGATGTTTAAAAGATGCTGAAAAAATAGCAGTTAAAGCTGGTAAATTTTCTTTGAAATATTTCGGATGTCCGAAAAAAGTTTCCAAGAAAGGTAAGACCGATTTATTTACAGAAATAGATGTAAAAAATGAGACTATAATAAGGGAATATCTGATGAAAAAATATCCGGGTTTTGGATTTTTTGGTGAAGAATCTAATAATCCGGATAATAAAGATTTCCTTTGGATAGTAGACCCTATTGATGGAACAAGTAATTTTATACATGGATATCCTTTTTATTGCGTATCAATAGGCTTGGCTTATAAAGGAGTGCCTATACTAGGAGTTATATATGCTCCTTTAACAGATTCCGTTTATAAAGCACATGTAAAATCAAAGGCATATAAGAATAATAAAGTAATTAAAGTCAGCAATAATAATAAGTTAATAGAATCTGTTGTAATAACTGGTTTTTATTATAATGCTAGTGTTGATGATTATTTTTTGCATGACAGAATGGTGGATTTTGCCAATATGGTTAAAAGGAGTCTAGCATTAAGAAGAGATGGTTCAGCTGCATTGGATATATGCATGGTGGCAGAGGGTGCTGCTGATGGTTTTTTTGAGTATGGATTATCTCCTTGGGATGTATGTGCAGGAACTATAATATTAAAGCAAGCCGGCGGAATGGTAAGCAATATAAAAATGAATGAATATAATATCTTTTCAAAAAAGCAATATATAGCAAGCAATAAAAAAATTCACAAAGAAATGATAAATGTACTTGAATAAGTTTGTAATCAATATAAAATATATTAACTTAAAAATTTTAATAATCTAAAGGAATATTTTATGGTAGAGGGAAAAAGAGGAAAAATTATTCAGGTTGTAGGTTCTACCCTAGATGCTGAATTTGAAGAAGGTCATCTTCCTCCTATATTAAATGCACTTTATATAGATAAAGAAGTAGAAGGAATTCAAAGACATATAGTTTGTGAAGTTCAGCAGCATTTGGGCGGCGGGAGAGTAAGAGCTATAGCTTTAGAATCTACAGATGGTTTATCAAGAGGAGACGATGTATTTGATAGCGGAAATCATATAATGGTTCCAGTTGGAAATGAAACTATAGGCAGAATATTCAATGTTTTAGGTCAAACAGTTGATAAAGGCGAACCTATAGCTGCTAAAGAATATAGATCTATACATGCTGCTCCTCCTAAGTTTGAAACATTAGAACCTAAGCTGGAAATTTTTGAAACTGGTATCAAAGTAATAGACTTATTAGCTCCCTATATCAAAGGAGGAAAAACGGGTTTATTCGGCGGTGCCGGAGTAGGAAAAACAGTTCTTATAATGGAGCTTATACATAATATAGCAAGCGAACATGGAGGATATTCTGTATTTGCAGGTGTTGGAGAGAGAACTAGGGAAGGAAACGATTTATGGTGCGAGATGAAAGAGTCTGGCGTTATAAATAAAACCTGCTTAGTTTACGGACAAATGAATGAGCCGCCTGGAGCAAGACTTAGAGTAGCATTATCAGCCTTGACTATGGCAGAATATTTCAGAGATTCAGCTGGTTTGGATGTATTATTGTTCATTGACAACATATTTAGATTTACTCAGGCTGGAAGTGAAGTATCAGCATTGCTTGGACGTATGCCTTCAGCTGTTGGTTATCAGCCTACTTTAGCAACTGAGATGGGAGGATTGCAGGAGAGAATAACATCTACTAAAAATGGCTCCATTACCTCAATACAGGCTGTTTATGTACCTGCTGACGACCTTACAGACCCAGCTCCGGCTACAGCATTTACACACCTTGATGCTACGACTGTATTATCAAGGGAGGTTAGTGAAAAAGGTATATATCCTGCTGTAGATCCTTTGGCTTCAACAAGCAGAATATTGGATCCAAATATTTTAGGTCAGGAACATTATGATGTTGCCAGAAAAGTTCAGCATATACTTCAAAGATATAAAGATTTACAGGATATTATTGCAATACTTGGAGCAGATGAGCTTTCAGAAGATGATAAATTGGTTGTAGCACGTGCTAGAAAAATAGAGCAGTTTTTAAGCCAGCCATTTTTTGTAGGAGAACAGTTTACAGGACTTCAGGGAAGATATGTAAAATTGGAAGATACTATAAGAAGCTTTAAGGGAATTTGTAACGGTGATTATGATGATTTGCCAGATCAGGCATTTAGATTTGTAGGATCTATAGAAGAGGCTGTTTCTAAAGCTAAAACTATGGCAAGTTAAAATTATTAATAAATAACAATATTATACCGATGATTGAAACAGTATATAATTTATTCAGGTTGCTGATATGATTTTTAAAGTTAATGAAGATATATTGAAAAAGAGATTAAAATTTTATATGCCTGTACTTTTTATTTTGGCAGGGATTATTTCTGTATCTGCTTTTTCTATTTTATTAAAAACTGTTTATCAATTGTCTAATTCTTTAATAAGTTATTTATATATATTTATTTTTCTTTTAATTATTGTTTTTTCTTTAAGTATTTATTTTGACTGCCTTAAATTGGAAAAAGGTAAATCTATTCCTATAGGTAAGATATATGTATTAAAAGCAGGCATAGCTGTAGTTTTGGTTGCTGTTTTTTCATATAGTGTCCATATATATCTTGGTAGCATTTCTTTATTTGAAATGCTTAATATACGTCTTATAATGGTTATATTTTTAATAACTATAGCTATGTCCATTGCTTCTATTTCTTTTAATATATTAGTTGGTCCTATATATAAGAAAACAGGTCAGAAAGAATATCATCTTCCTATGATATATCACTTTCTTCCTATTTCTATGGCTACAATGATCTTTGTAGTTACTTTAGTTAATGGTATGCATTACAGATCAGAAGTAGCTTATGATAAAACTCATGATGTTATATTAAAAAAACAATATGCCAATGATTTTGTTAATAGTTTCTATAGCAGTGTTAACAAATATGTTGATATATCAGATAATATTGTTTCATATATGAATTTAATATCAGTAAATAGATATGGATTAAATGACTATGTAAATGTAATAGCAAGATATTTAAGTACAAGATATGCTAATGATCATAATATAGTGTCTTTTTCTATATTTTTTAATGATAAAGAAAATATTAATGTTAATGTTGCTGGTGAAAATATAGAAAACATATTGGTAAATTGGCAGTATAATATTGATAATTTGATAACAATAAGTACTAATTTCAGACCTAATATTTCTGCTAATAATGCTAGTAAATTATTAGCAAATACAAATTCTATTGTAGATATAAATCAGAATAATGAAACATTTTATATACATACTCCTATTGTCTTTAATGGCAACAATGTAGGCTTTACAACTTTAGAAGTTAGAAGTTCTATTTATATGGATGTATTAAACAAGTTTGGAGTTAAAAATAATATTAATATTTTTATAGCGGATTCATTATATTCTATTAAACTTTCTAATAATCCTACAGCTATACCTGATATGCAGAGGGAATTAGATAACAAAGTTTCAGCCGGTTATTTAAAAGATTCTAAGAATGATAGTTTTTTAAATTCAATAAAGACTGTAAAAGTTATTTATCTTAGAGAATCTAATACATATGCCATCAAATATTTATTATTTGACAGTATATATATAATGAATGTTTGGCGTTATGGCGAGTCTTATAGAGAAAATACAATCTTCAGAAACACAGTTATAAAATCTTCTATAAGTATTTATTTAG
>NZ_CALXRN010000068.1 GCF_944390595.1 uncultured Brachyspira sp.
TATATAATGTAGGAAGAGATTTTCCGCCATAGTCATAATAATAATTTGAAAGATCTCCTGCATAATCAAAATAGTATGATAATAAAATTTCTTTTAATGTAATATTCAATTCTTTATTATTTAATAAACTATCAATAACTTCTTTTAAAGTTTTCTTTCCTATAGATGCCTGCACTTCTATATATTTTCTTATTCCAATCTGAACAGGTAAGTATTTAAAAATATCAAGAGCAAACTTTTTGTAGTTTTTCATTTCATCAATGTCATAATTAAATAAAGAGTATAAATAATAAAGTTCTGTATTAAGACAATATTCAGGGAGAGTATTTCCCCATCTGTATGTACTGTATAGATTGTATGTATTTTTTTTGTCTGTATAATAATCTATAAGCGTATCAAAGAGTTTATTTTTATCTTTATCAAATATTTCTTCTATTTTTACTGTAGTAGTCAAAGCAGGTCTTTTATTATATCTATCCGAATTATCTTCTGTAAATTTATTAACTATAGTTTGAAATACTGGTATCGCCTTTTTTAAATTATTTGTGTCAATTTTATTATCATTATGCTCTAATAAAACACCGCTAAACACTATAAATATTCTTTTGTTTCTATCATTTTTTAAATCATTTCCTACTAAATTATAAATTTTATAAAAATCTTCTTTACTATTCAAATATAAATCTCTTGCCCCATAAATAAACTCATAATGAAAATAATCTTCAAAATGTTTTGCTATAAATATGAAAGAGTTTGGATAATTTATTGCTCTTAGGAATTTCTCTTTGGCTTTATAAGGATTGCTGTAATCTAATAATCTTAAATAGTGTCCAATTTCAATATTCATATCAACAATATATTCTTCATTATTATTTAATACTTCTACAAATTTATTTTTTATATCTTCGTTTTTATCTAAAAGAGCAGCAATAACATTTAAAGTATCATAAAGATTTTGAAAAACATCGAATGATTTTATAGCGGCATTTATATATTTCTCATCGCATTCTTTATTATTTTTTATAACAGAACATATTGCAATCAATGGTATTACAGCATCTCTTCCCATTTTATGAAGTATTTTTTTATTATCATTGTTATTAATAATATCAATATATTTATCTGTATATTCTTGAAACTCTTTACTGAAGTATTTATTAAAATCTTCAAAAACTGTATATATTAAAGTTTCACCATTTAGAGTTCTTGCATGATCTTTATATCTTTTCTCATATCCATAAGCAAGATATCTGAGTGACTTTTCAAAATCTCTATTAACTATATAATCAAAAATAACATATCTAGTTCCGCCTTCTCCTTCCTTATCTTTTCCGTAAATAAGTATCTTCATGAAATGTTCATATCTTTTCTTTAATTTCTCATCTTCTATAGAAAAATAATCTTTCAAAAATTCCTCTTTATAATGGAAATAATCATAAGAATTCCTTCTTATTTTACTAAAATCATTTGTAGATTCACATTTTGCCATATCATCTTCTATAGCAGAGCCTCTATAATATATTGCAAGTTTTTCTTCTAAATCCATAAATTCACCTCTTACTAATCTATATTAATATATAGTATATATATTTTTTATTTATTGTCAACTTCTTTAAGTTCTATTTTACTGATATAACCCAATCTTATGCAGTATAAATAATATTATTCATACAATTTATACTATAAAAATAATAATGCATTTACAGCACGTAAAATAGATTTTAAATTTAATAATCACTTGGGCGGGTGCTATAATTTCTAATAAAACATCATAAAAATTTAAATCATAATTTCAAAATAAAACATAAAAAAAATAAAGGGCGGGAATGTAAATAAAATCTTAAATTTATTTTCTTAATTCTGTTATTGATTTTAATTAATATCAGTACAATATATTAAAACTTATTACTCCATATTTTACTTAATAACTATTCAAAGATAAAGCAAATAAAAATATTAATTATCATAGCAAGGTATTTTAGAATTAACAAAAATATATTGACAGAATATACCATCATAACGTATAATAAAAAACAATATTTAGTTAAAAAGAGGTTTATGATGAAAGTATTAGGTATTATTATATTTATTATTAGTTCGTGCATTTCTTATGCTCAAGTGAGTGATGATTTTAAAAATTTAGCAGCAACAAATAAAGAATCAGCATTATACAAATCAGTAATATCAGAAAATATTGATGAGTTTAAATATATAATTGAAAACAATAAAGAATATATAACTAACATTGAAACATGGTATAACTATATACCTAATTTAAGCACTAATAGTTTCTCTAATTTCGTAAAAGTTTTATTAGATAATGGAATGGATATTAACGAATCTGGAAAAAGTCTTATACTTGATGTAAGTAAGTCCTACGACTCACATCATAGACCTAAATTTGGTACAAGTGAAATTATAGGTGTTCCAGATAGTAAATATAAAATTGAAACACTTATAAATCTAGGAGCAAATATTAATATACAAGATAATGACGGAAATGGTATACTTCACTATATACTTTCCAGAGATAATATAGGAACAGAAGAATATGATATTTTTGAAATGCTTATAAAAAACGGAATCAATATTAATTTGCAAAATAATGACGGAGATACTGCACTTCATAAAATTTCATATAAAAAAAATAATGAGCATAGAGATATTAATATGGAAAAAAAAGTTATATCTCTCTTGATAGAAAATAATGCAGATAAAAACATAAAAAATAATAACAGGAAAAAAGCGTATCCCGGAGAATTTATATATAATATAAAATTAATTTTTAGTAAAATATTTAATATACTATATTATATTTTTCTAATTATAATTATAATTATAGTTGCTATATCGTCTTTTATATTCTATGTGATATCAAGATTTATTGAAAATATAGCTGGATTTTTTAGATAATTTATTTTTATGCTGATTAAAATTACATATACTAAAAATTTTTAACTTTGTCAACTGACGCACTTTATATAGAATTATCAATTTTTTTGCCGGACTTCGTCAAAGTAGCTGCTGCATCGGCACGCTTCGCGAAAACGCAATTGCTAGAACTTTATATTAAAAACATGACTATTAAATATAGAATATAACCTAAAATACAGTTGTTCGAGAAGCGTATCCGAGCCTGTATAGGATATAGGTTCTTTTATACCAATAAAAGAACTGCGGTCAGATAAAAGCCCTGCAAATATTTTAAATTTAAAAAATTATTTTGACAAAATATAGTTGTTTATATATATTCTAATATTTAATTTAAAAAAGTATATAATAATATTATGAACAAATATGCATCTCCAATATATCAATACAAAGGAAGAGTTAATTTAATAATCTCTTCAATATCAGCTTTAATAAATTTAACAGCATTACTAAATATAAAACATTTTAATTTAATAACATTCAATGCAGTATATTTATTTAGCTTCTTTTCAGTATTTATGTTTATCAATTCCCGTACAGTTTATACTAACATTTTTCAAAATTACAAGAAAGAAATAAAAAATAAAACTCTATTCTCTTTTATTGGATTTGTTATATCATTAATTTTATATATCTTTATTACAAAAATTGTTTTTAATAAAGCGACAGTATTTAGATATGCTCTTCTTCCTATTATGAATTTTATCTCTATAATACTAGCTAATACAGTATATTTTATATTAGAAAAAATTTTTATAAATGAGGATAAACATTTCTTTAATATTAAATGCATTTCAAATATATTATTAATATCATTTGTATATGCATCAGTTTTTATAGCATTATATTTATTTTATGAATCTAAATACATTATTATTTTATTAAGTATATCAAACTCATTATTATCATCAGCAATATTATCAGTTTTTAATATAATGTCATCAAAGTTTATGCATCCTTGGAGCAGATTTATATTTGTAAATGGTTCTTATATAATATCTTTTATTTTATCTTTAATAATATCTTCTATTGTAATAGCTATTTTCTTTACATTTACAATAAAAATATTTGTTTTTACTTTGATAATAATGTTATTGTCATTTATAATTTCTCTTTTATTAGCCCATTATATAAAAGCATATTCATATTTATAAATAGAAATCAAAATATAGTTTTTCATATTATAATTTTTCTATTTTTTCTATACTAAGTCCTGTCAATTCGCTTATGAGATTTAAATCCATATTTTTATTTTTCATATTTCTAGCTAGAGAATATTTTTCTTGTTCTTTTCCTTCTTTAATACCTTCTTCTTTTCCTTCTTTAATGCCTTCTTCCTTTCCTAATCTTCTTTCCTCTTCTAGCATTATTTGATTGCCATAAAGATATGCTTGCCTTTTATCATATTCGTTCATCATTAATCTATCTTTAATAAAGTTATTATATCTTCTTTGCACCTCTTCCATTATAGGTTTCTCTTTTACTAATTCTGACATTATAACCTCCTTATTATCCTTATCTTTCATAGTAAAAAATTTAAGCCAGCAATTCAAATCATATTCTAATGTATTATATTTGAATTTTTTTAATTCTATTATATGTATTTGCAAATGGTCAGTAAGTAATCTTTTATTATTGGTATCATAAATCATATAACAAGAATGTATAGAATCATTATCATCTAAATTAAAATTAAGCAAATTAATACTAATTACTGGAGTTAGAGCATCATATTTTTCACCCTGTTTCAAAAGTTTACTATAGTTAGAAGCCCAATAATATAGTATTCTTTCTGGAAATCTTGAATTACCTTGCAGCTGAATTTCTATTATGACAACTGAACCATTTTGAGTAATACATTTCACATCAGTTATAGTTTCTTTATCTTCATAATTTTCTTTATAGTTAAAAGGCGTAAGAATTTCAAGACTTCTAAAAGTTTTCATTCCAGAATCAAGCATTATTGAATTAATAAAGTCTAATAATATTGCTTCACTGCCTTTATCAGATAAAAGATATCTCACAAAGTAATCATTTAAAACATTAAAATTATTATTTGATCTCAATTCCATAAAATTATTATAATGAATTTTTGTTCTTTGTCAAATACCGCATATTTTATTATTTGGCATATAAAAGAAATAAAATTCAAATTTGATTAAAGAACAAAAATATATTATACTAATCGAAAAATTTATAAACGGATAACTATATGCAGGAAACATTTTTTGGAAGCGATAAAGAAGATAATCAAAAACTCACTCCTATGATGAGGCAATACAAAGAGATAAAAGATAAATACAATGATAGTATACTTCTTTTTAGAATGGGAGATTTTTACGAAGTATTTTTTGACGATGCAAAAGTAGTGTCTGATATATTGGGACTTACACTTACAAAAAGAGCTAATGTTCCTATGGCAGGAGTTCCTTATCATGCTATAGATAATTATTTATCAAAGTTAGTTAAATCAGGAATGAAGATTGCTATATGCGATCAAATGGAAGACCCTAAAACAGCAAAAGGTATAGTAAAAAGAGAAGTTACTCAGGTTATAACTCCTGGTACAATTTCAGAAAATAAATATTTAGAATCAAAAAGCAATAATTATTTAGCTTCTGTAATAGTGGCAAAAAGCGAAAAAAATGCTGCATTATCTATATGCGATATTTCTACAGGAGAACTTTATGCTACAGAAATAAATTCTAATTTAGAAAATCATAATGAAGCTTTAAAAGAAATTATCAATGAGCTTACAGAAGAAATTATAAGATTCTCTCCTAAGGAAATTATGACTATAGAATCCGTTTCTGAAAGCATTATTATAAAAGAGATTCAAAATAAATTTAATAATATATTCTACAGCACTACTCCGAATTATACCGCAGAACATTCTTATGCATATAAAACTTTAACAAATCACTTCAAAACAGTATCATTAAAAAGTTTCGGTATAGAAGAAAAACCCCTTTTAATATCATTATTAGGATCAACTATATTCTACATACAGGAACTTTCAAAAACTTCTCTTGAGCATATTTCAAATATTAAACTATATAATAGAAGAGATTCCATGACTTTGGATTATGCCACAATAGCAAGTTTGGAAATATTAGAACCCATAAGAAATGATAATAATAAAATGACATTGTTTGACACCATAGATAGAACAAAAACTTCTATGGGAGCTAGATATTTAAAAAGAATAATTGTAGAGCCTTTATTAAATATAGAAGAAATAAATAAAAGACTTAATAATGTAGAGTTTTTCTATAAAAATCAAAAGTTTATGTATAAAATAAGAGATTTACTTCAGGATATTGGGGATATAGAAAGACTTGCATCAAAATTGGCACTTGGAAGGATTAACCCTAAAGAATTGGTATCATTAAAGAGATTTTTAGTAACTTCTCTTGAGGTTGTTACAGAACTTGCTATGAATGAATTTGAAGAAGTTAATTTTGAAGAGGTTAATGATATAAAAATAATTACTGATTTAATAGAACGTGCCATATTAGAGGATCCGAAAGTTGTTATAAATGAAGGCGATATAATAAAAGATGATTACAATGAAACATTAAGAAAATATAATGAAGCAAGAAGAGAAGGACGTTCTTGGATAGCAGAACTTGAACATAATTATAAATTAGATACGGGAATCAATAATCTTAAAATAAGATATAATAATGTTATAGGTTATTATGTAGAAGTAACAAAATCAAATGTATCATCTGTGCCAAGCGATTTTATAAAAAGACAAACATTAATAGGAAGCGAAAGATATACTACAAGCAAATTAATGGAATATGAAACTATTATAAATGAAGCTAATGAAAAAAGTTATGCATTAGAATATGATATATTTATTGAAGTAAGAAATAAAACTAATGAATATTTAAACTCAATATTAAAAATGGCAAGAGTAATCTCTATAATAGATGTTTATTCTTCTCTTGCATGTCTAGCTAAAGAAGATAATTATGTTAAACCAATAATAACAAATGACGGCATAATAGACATAAAAGACGGAAGACACCCAGTTGTAGAAGTTAATCTAAAAACAGAAAGCTTTATTCCTAATGACACATATTTAGATAATAAAAACGAACATCTCCTTATAATTACAGGTCCTAATATGAGCGGTAAAAGTACATATTTAAGACAAACAGCTTTAATAGTATTGCTTGCTCAAATAGGTTCATTCGTTCCGGCAGCAAGTGCAAAAATTTCTATAGTTGATAGAATTTTTACGCGTGTTGGGGCAAGCGATAATATAGCAAGAGGAGAAAGTACATTCCTAGTAGAAATGAATGAAACAGCGTATATTTTAAATCATTGTACAGATAAAAGCCTTGTTATAATGGATGAAATAGGACGAGGAACTTCAACTTATGACGGACTTTCTATTGCTTGGGCTATAGTAGAATATTTGGTTCATGAAGAAAACAAAAAGGCTAAAACTCTATTTGCCACTCATTATCATGAACTTACTATGCTTGAAGATTTAGAAGGCGTTAAAAATTATAAAGTATTAGTTGAAGAGTATAAAGATGAAATAATATTCATGAAAAAAGTTACTGAAGGAGCTGCCCAGTCAAGCTATGGTATATATGCAGCAAAAATAGCAGGTGCCCCTAATAAAGTTATAAAAAGAGCAACTGAAATATTGAAAAAATTAGAAGCAGATGCCAGCATTCAGGTAGAAAATATAGAATTGAATACTCAAAAATCTAAAGATATACTTCCGCTTTATGAAGAGCCTAAAATCATAGAAAAAGAAAGCGAAATAGAAAATGAAATTAGAGATTTAAATATAAATGAAATTACGCCTATAGATGCTTTAAACTTAATAAATAAATGGAAAAAATCACTATAAACATAAGCTCAATTTTATGGCATCACAATCCGAAATTATATTATATAAAAGAGGGCTGTTATGACTGGACAATATTATTATAAATCAACAACAGAAAGAGAATTTGACTGTATAAAAGATGATGAAAAATTAATAGAAACTTTAGCAGATAGAGGATATACAGTTTATTCTATCACCCAAAAGCCTAATCAGCTTATACCATATCATGAACATCCTTCTGAAGAAATGGTTATAGTACTAAGCGGCAAAATCAGGTACATAGTAGAAGAAGAAATAGTAGATTTAGAAGAAGGCGATATTATTAGAGTAAGACCGCATTCTGTACATTCTATGATAGGAAGAACAGAAGAAGAAAATTCCAACCTATTATTAGTTTTCATATAAAATCATATATTACAAGTTAAGCATCAAATTTTACTATGTATAAAAAATAATAGCATGTCAGATTTTATATCCAACACACTATTATTTTAATTACTAATTAGAATACAATATAATTTAATAAAACAAAAATATAAATTACATTAAGAAAAAAGCACCTTGAAATATTTCATCAAATCTATTTCTGTATTCTTCTGTTTGAGTAGCTTTTACAAAATCTTGAACCCACTGAGAAGTTTCACTGCCTTCATTTACAACTAATCCATTTGGAAAATAAACATATTCGCCATCTTCTGCTATATAAGATCTGGCATCATAACCTGCATTTTTCATAGCAATAGAATTTGCTATTGTAGCATCAACATCTTTATACGAACCAGCTGTTAAAGTTATTTCAACTTCTAAAAATTTTATATTCTTTGGATTCTCTTTTATATCCAACATACTATAAAATTCACCAGTTTTTTCTCCCAATTTTAATAATCCTAATTTTTCAAGAAATCTTAAACCTCTATCCATATTGCTAGGATCATTTGATATTGTTATTGTAGCTCCGTCTGGTATTTCTTCTAAACTTTTATACTTAGATGAATAAAGACCTGTTAAAGATGCATAATTAAATCCGTCTACCATTATCAAATGCGAATTATTAGCCTTATTAAAATTCTCTATCCATGGCTTATTATTCAAAACTAAACCATCTATCTCATCGGCACTCAAAGCTAAAGCAGGAAGATTATTTCCATCAAATAGTTTAACTTCTATATTGTATCCATCTTTTTCCATTAGCTTTATGGCTTCTTCTACAACTTCTTTATTAGCAGCCATACAGCCTATAACTATTGTGTCATTTTTGCTTGAAGATGAATTATTAGAACAAGAAGTAAATAAAGCAGCAAATGACATTACTAAAATTAAGAATATTTTTTTCATAATTTTTTCTCCTTTTATATTTTAATTATTTTTTATTATTAATTACATAGATATCATAAAAAATCTAATAATTTTATTGATTCTCCTTAAATTAATTTTTTATATATTAAATCACCAATATATTGTGTAATATTAACGATTAAAAACATTACAAAAACAGAAAAATACAATACCGCATCATTAAAACTCTGATAACCATAAGTCAAAGCAACAGCTCCTAATCCGCCGCCGCCTACAGCACCTGCTATTGTAGTTGCCGCAATATAATTTACTGTAGTCATAGTCAAAACTGATATAATAGAAGGTACAGACTCTTTTATTATTACACCAATCATTATTTGCATATTTGTAGCTCCAAAAGATTTGGCAGCTTCTATCAATTGTTTATCAACTTTAATAAAACTGCTTTCTAATAATCTGGCTATGAATGCTGTGGCAGTAATGGATAATGGAAGTATAACTGCTTTTTCTCCTACAGTTGTACCAATAACTAAACGGGTAAATGGAGATATTGCAACTATCAAAATTAATATTGGAAAAGACCTAATAGTATTAACAATAAAACTTAAAACCATATAGAATTTCTTTTTATAATTCAAACCATTAGGTCCATACATTGTAAGCAAACTTGCTATTATAAAGCCTAAAATAAAACCTATTAACATAGTAAAAAATACTATTCTAATAGTAATCATAGTTGCCGGTAATATTAATTTATAGAAATAATTTATATATGTTTCCACATTTATTCTCCTAATATCTTATAATGTTTTATGCCAATGGATTTAATATATTCTTCTAATCTTTTTACATTATTATTAGAAATATTCACAATAACTTTGCTCATGATACAATTTTTATAATCTTCCATGGCAAAATTAATTATATCAACATCATATTTTTTTATTAATCTTTCAATGATATTTTTTGTATCATCATTATTTATATACATTATTTCTACATTCTTACCGGAATCAGGAACTAAGACCTTATTCTCACCTAATAAATTAATTAAAGAATTAGGTTCATCAATAAATATATCTTCAACTTTACCTTTATCCTTTATAATTCCATCTTCTATTACAGCAATATCATCACAAATTGATTTTACTACATTCATTTGATGCGTTACAAGAACTATTGTTATGCCCATAGATTTATTTATATTATTTAATAGCTCCATAATAGAATCTGAATTTTTAGGGTCAAGTGCCGATGTTGCCTCATCTGATAATAATATTTTTGGATTCATTGATAAAGCTCTTGCAATAGCTACCCTCTGTTTCTGTCCGCCTGATAAATCTCTTGCCAAATTATTAATTTTATCGTACATTCCTACTATATCAATTAAATACCTTATACGATCATCCATTTCTTTTTTATTCCAATGCCAGCATTTCATTGGAAAAGCTATATTATCATATACACTTGCTCTAGTAATCAAAGAAAAATGCTGGAATATCATACCTATATCTTTCCTAAATACTCTTAATTCCTTATTATTAAGAGTATTAATTTGAATACCATTTACCTCTAAATATCCATAATCATATTTTTCTAACCCATTTATACATCTTAATAAAGTAGATTTTCCTGCACCGCTTTTTCCTATAATCCCAAAAATCTTTCCTTTTTCTATATTTAAATCTATACCTTTTAATACTTCTATATTATTAAATTTTTTTTTCAATGCAGATATTTTTATCATACTATACCACTAATAATTTGTTATAAAATTGAATTAAATTATAAGATTTTATTTTAATTATAAAGAATAGATTTAGACTCACGGTCTAATAAACAAGTTATTTATGAGGAAAATAATTAAATTTCAAGAATAAAAATTGATTCATATTATATCCTTAATGCATAATCATAAATTAAAAAAAATAAAATTCAATATATATATTGATATATATTAGAATTAACAAAATATAAACATATTGCTAATATAAATAATTATACTATTAAGACATTTTATAAAAAATAATTATTTGAAATCTTTATAAAGCATGCTAGGCTGAACATCTGTATTATTCTGATATTTACTGCTTGTATACTCTTCATACTCGCCGTCTATTGTATGATAATAAAGCTGTGCTATTTCAACTTCCGGATATATTATTATTGGTTTTATGCAAAATATTTCCAAAGTCCAATATCCTGCAAATCCTACATCTCCGAACCCTGCAGTAATATGTATAAATATTCCAAGTCTTCCTATAGAGGAACGTCCTTCTATCATAGGTACGTAATTTTTTGTATTTGTATATTCTAAAGTTCTTCCCAAATATAATTCATTAGGTTTTAGTTCATAACCGCTTTTTGGTATTATTATCTCTTCTACCTCATTTGGTTTTTTCATATCTAATATTTTATCTTTATATACTAAAAGTTTATTATGTAATTTGACATTGTAGCTATTTGAATTTAATTGCTTTCTATTAAACGGTTCTATTATTATATTCTTTCCCAAATTCTTTTCTATCTCAAGTCCTGATAAAATCATCTATACAAAATCCTATTGTACTATTAAATTTAATAAATTTTTCTTTATTTTTCGGTATTATTATAGTATAATTTACCAACTAAAATAAATAGACGGAGTTATTAATGATATCTATAAATTATAAAAATGTATTAGGATTTTTACAAGAGCACGAATTAGAATATCTTGCTGAACATGCTAAATATGCAAATGAACTTTTAGAAAATAAAAAAGGTGCAGGAAATGATTTTTTGGGATGGGTTAATCTTCCTAGTGAAGCACTAAAAATGGTTAAAGAAATTGATGAATTGGCTAAAGAAATAAGAGAAAATGCTGAGGTATTAGTATCTGTTGGTATAGGAGGTTCTTATTTAGGAGGAAAGGCAGTAATTGAATCATTTTTAAATCCTTTCTCTCAAGCTAAAAAAGGAAATACTCAAATTGTATATGCCGGTCATAATATGAACGGAGAATATTTCAAACATTTATTAGATTATTTAGAGGGAAAAGACTTCTATATTAATGTTATATCAAAAAGCGGTACTACAACAGAACCTGCTATAGCGTTCAGAATGTTAAAAGAATATGCGGAAAAAAGATACGGTAAAGATGGTGCTGCCAAAAGAATAATAGCTACTACAGATAAAGCTAAAGGAGCTTTAAAAACATTATCTACAGAAAATAAATATAGAACTTTTGTAATACCTGATGATGTTGGAGGAAGATATTCTGTACTTACTCCTGTTGGTTTAATTCCTATTGCTGCTGCTGGAATAAATATAGAAGAATTCGTTAAAGGTTTTGATTCTATGGCAAAAATAACTAAAGAAATGGATTATAAGAAAAATCCTTCTATGTTATATGCTATGCTTAGAAATATTCTATACAGTAAAGGATACACTACAGAAATAATGGTTAACTATATACCTAGAATGCATTATGTATCTGAGTGGTGGAAACAATTATACGGAGAAAGCGAAGGTAAAGATAAAAAAGGTATATTCCCTGCTTCTGTTGATTTCTCTACTGACTTACACTCTTTAGGACAATTTATACAAGACGGTAAAAGAGGTTTATTTGAAACTGTTATAAGAGTTGATAAAGAAGATATTGACTTGAAAATGAAAAAAGAAGATTCTGATTTGGACGGACTTAATTATTTAGATGGAAAATCTTTACATGAAATTAACAAGTCAGCATTAGAAGCCACAGTTCTTGCCCATGTTGATGGAGGAGTACCAAATATAATAGTAGATATTGATAAAATTACTCCATTTACTATAGGAGAACTTTTATACTTCTTTGAAAAAGCTTGCGGAATATCCGGACATATACTTGGAGTTAATCCATTCGATCAGCCTGGTGTAGAAGCATATAAGAAAAACATGTTTGCTATGCTTGGTAAAAAAGGCTATGAAGAAATGGGTAAAGCTTTAAAAGCTAGATTAGAAAAATAATTTTTAGAATTTAAAAAAGGAGTTAATAAATATATTATTGACTCCTTTTTAATTTATATTATAATATCCAACACTATTTATACAATACAAATATTTCGAGGTAAATTATGAACAAACTTATAAATTTGAAACTAGAAGAATATATCAATGAAGTAGATTCTCCATCACCTGCTCCGGGAGGAGGAAGTGTTATGGGTGCTGTAGCCAGCTTAGCATCTGCATTAGCCGGAATGGTAGGACACCTTACTGTAAACAAAAAAAAATTTTTAACTTTAAGTGAAGAAGAACAAAATATATTTAATAATTCCATAGAACAAATAAAAAAGATTAAGATTAATTTAATTGAAATAGTTGATAAAGATGCTGAAGGTTTTAATCTATTTATGGAAGCTATGAAAATGCCTAAAGATACAGAAGAGCAAATTATTAAGAGAAAAGATGCTATGTCAAATGCTGCAATAAAAGCTATAGAACCTCCTTTTAATACTCTTAAATATTGTTATGAATTAATTGAGTTATTTGATGTAGTTTTAAAATATGGAAATCAGGGAGTTATTACAGATATTGCTTCAGCATATATACTTGCCTTTGCTGCTGCTAAAGGCTCTATATTAAATATAAATGTTAATATTCCAATGATAAATGATGAAAATGTTTTAAAAGAAATTAAAACAGAAAGCATCAAATACATAAAAGAAATTGAAAATAGATATTTATCTATAGAAAAAGAAATTTCTTTATTCAGCATTTAATACAATTATATAAAATATTTAATCATATTCCTATTTGATATTATATTTATGAAAATATATTATTATAATTAGTATATTTTTATACGAATTCTAATTTTGTTTTTTCATATTGATATTTTGTTTATAGTATGATAATCTTTACAAACAACAAGGGTTTATAAAATATACTAAGAATAAAATATAGTAATTTAATTTTTTTAATTTATTCTTGTATTTTTGATGTAATTTATCTAAATTGCTTTAAAATAAAAAACTATTTTGGTTTATTGCATTACTATGTTTTTTTAAAATCTGCTTGTGACAATTTTTTAGTTATATGTATTCTTTTTTTATAGGAGGTTCAAATGAGCATAACGACTAAACATATGATATCCTTAACTGAAGATGAAAAAGAAAAAATTAAAGAATTCATCAAGAAAGAAGGAAAATCTAAAAGGCTTATATCAAGAGCTAATATTATTTTGGCATTAGATGATAAAAAAAATACAGGGTTAACTCATACGGATATTGCTAAACAATATAATGTTACATATCATACAGTAGTAAATATTATAAATGAGTACATTAAATCAGGATTGGATGAAACCCTGACATATAAAAGAAATCCTAACAGCAATAGAAAAAAGAAACAGGCTAATTAATATGAAGAATATTTTTATGTGCGAGACAACTTATTTTCTGAAATTATTTTCAATACTCTCGCACATGAGAGAATATCCGCTTTAATATCCTTAAACATATATTCTGAATTTTCATAAATATTACTAATTAAATTAATTCCAAAATTTATACCTTTATCTATCTTTCCAGTCATAGCTAAATCATCTGTAATAACAACCCCGTCAAATCCTAAATCTTTTTCTAAGATATCAGCATATATTTTTGACATACTAGCAGGAATTTTATTATCTATATATTCATTTTTTATATGAGATACTAAAACCATTTCAGCACCTGCTTCTATTCCTTTTTTAAATGGAATAAACTCTTTTATATCTAATTCATTTGTAGTTTTATTTATATATGGAAAATCATCATGCGAGTTTACAGTTGTATCCCCATGTCCTGGAAAATGTTTTAATACGCTTATTATTCCGGCATCTCTCTGAGCCTTTACCGTAATAGCTGCCATTTCTGCAACCTTATCAGTATTAGTAGAAAAACTTCTATTATAAATATAAGAATTTGTATCATTAGGTATATCGCATAATGGACCTAATATCATATTAATACCTAAATCTAATAAAAACTTTGATTTCTGATATGCTATTTCATATGCATATTCATCGCTGTTAGTATCACCTATCATCTTTGGAGAAATATTTTTTAATTTATCAAATTTTATACGATTAACTTCTCCTCCCTCCTGATCTATAGAAATTAACATATTTGGGTTAACATATTTTCTTAAATCCGATGTTAATTGTTTTAATTGATTTTCATCTTCTATATTATAATTAAATAATATAACTCCCATTATATTATTATCTTTAAGAATTTTTATTGTTTCTTGTGAAAGTATCTTATCTTTGATACCTACCATTAAAAGCAGTCCTTTCCTTTCTTTCTTATTCATTCTTCCAACTTCATCTATATATTCAGATAAGGATGGATACTGCTCTTTTAATTTTGATATGTATATTTTTTCCTGAATAGTAATAACAATAATTCTTGCTATATATATGAATATTAATAACAAAAATAAGCATATTATTGTTTTTATAATATTTTTATTAATTTTAACACTTTTAAACATTCTCTTTCATCCGTTTCTTTCATATTATTTTCTATAATGTATTTTAAATTATTAATATCTTTATAATAGTTAGCTGAAAATACATTTATTCCATAACTAATTATATTTTTATCATCATTAATGTAATCGGTCATTATAATGCCTTTAAACTTCATATCATTAAAAAGAAAATCTTTATACATGCTATGATTTTTTATATGGGACATTACAATAATATCAGCATTAGCTTTTATACCTGCTAAAAAAGTCTCTCTATTATCTAATATATTTTCTATATTTTTTATTTCTTTATCTATATATAACTCATCATCATAGTATTTTGGAAAATATTTTAATGCAGTTATAAGTCCTGCATCTTTTTGTGCCTTTACGGTTTGATATATAAGTCTTGAAGCTAATATCTTATCATTTGTAAAGATATTCTCTTTTAAATGTGATTTTTCATTACAATAGGTATTGCATATAGGAGATAAAATCATATTAATTCCAATTGATTTTAATTTTGATGCTCTTTCATAGGATATTTTGTATGCATATTCTTCGTTTTTTTTCTCTCCTATATAACTAGGATAAACTTTAAACTTTTGATGATAGGCTACACTATAAGTAGATTTATAATCCTGATCTAATGCTATAAATATTTTTCTATTAATATTTCTTTTTATGTTTTTTATAATTGTAGAAAGAATATCAATATCCAGATCATCAATATTTATTATAATACCTGATATACTGCTTGTATTTATTATGTTAATTAATTGATTATCATAATTTTTCACAGAAATAAAAGTTAATATTTCTTTAGAACTATCAATATTATTTAAATCTATTTTTTTATTATTATCAATATTAATATGTGCAGCAAATAAAAAAATTAATACAAAAAATAGTATTACAGTAATGAAAATAATATACAGCATTATTATGTTAATTCAAATATTTTATTATATTAACAGCAATATATTCAGCATCTTCTTCTTTTAATGTGCTGTATAAAGGCAATGTTATTTGATTTTTATATAAATTAAATGCATTTTTATAATCATCCATTTTATATCCTAAATCTATATAAGCCTTATGTGCAGGTAAGGGCAAATAATGAACATTCAATGTTATTCCTAATTCTGACATTTTATCTATAAGCAAATCTCTGTCATCTTCCTCAAAATCTTTTACTCTCATCAAATAAAGATGATACGAAGATTCACTGTAATCATTCTTAAAATTAGGAAGTATTATTCTGCTGTTTTTACCTAAAATATCATTATAAATATTAATAATTTTTTTTCTATGATTAAGCATTGAATCATATCTTCTAAGCTGAGATAAACCAATAGCAGCATGCAAATCACTCATATTGCATTTATATCCAGGTAATTCTATATTATATCTCCAAGCTCCTTTACCGCCTTTATTCTTATCGAAAGCACTTTTACTCTGTCCATGTAATGATAATACAGAAAGCTCTTTATATATATCATCAGCATTAATACTTCCTATATCATTAAAAGATAATCCTCCTCCCTCTGAAGTTGTTATATTTTTTACAGCATGGAAAGAGAAAGAAGACATATCAGCCTGCGAGCCTGTTCTTTTTCCTTTATAAACAGCACCTATTGAATGAGCCGCATCTAGTAAAAATAATGGTCTTTTTAATTCTGTTTGATATTTATTTTCTGATGATTTAAATAATTCTTTTTTACTTTCTAAAATTTTTATAACAGCATCATAATCGCAAGGCATTCCTCCAATATCTACTGCAATAATAGCCTTAGTTTTATTAGTAATAGCATTTTCAAGTCTTTTTAAATCTATATTAAAATCATTTTCTTTAGCATCTATAAATACTACTTTAGCCCCCAAATGAACTGCGACATTTGCAGTAGAAGCATAGGTATAAGCAGGAACTATTACTTCATCACCCTCACCTACTCCAAATACTTTTAATGCCAATTCCATAGCAGAAGTAGCACTTGAAAACAGCTTAACTCTTTTTACATCTATATATTTACAAAGTTCTTCTTCAAATTCTTTATTTACATGGCCTGTTGTAATCCATCCTGATTTAAGCACTTTTACTACAGCATCTATTTCATTATCTGTTATATCCGGAGGTGAAAAAGGTATTTTCTTATCCATAATTTTTCCTTTATTATATTATGTTTACTTTACATAATCAAAAGTTATGTTTACTAAATAAATACTATATAATATATAAAAAATAAATCAATAATAATTTTGAAAATATAAAATACATATTTAAACAAAAATAAAATTTGATAAAAAATCATCATAGATATAATATCTTTTTCTATTAATAAATAAAAATTAGCGGTACTGATATTATGCTGAGTATAGAAAATTTAATAATTATAATAATAGGCTGTTCAATAGCCGGTTTTGTTGATGCTGCTGCAGGAGGAGGCGGACTTATAAGTTTGCCTGCTTATTTAATAGCCGGCATTCCTCCGCATACTGCTTTAGCTACAAACAAACTCACTTCTACATCCGGTGCAATAGTTTCTGCTTTTACATTCTTCAAAAGCGGAAAACTCACAACTAAATTAATAAAGTTTTTAATACCTATGACAATATTAGGCTCTATTGTTGGAGTTCAAGTTATTGTACTTATAGATGCAAAAATATTGCAGCCTCTGATAATGATACTTATTTTAGCTGTTGGTATTTACACTTTATTTTCAAAAACTTTTGGAACCGAAAACTTATTTGATGAAAATAATCTTAAAACAAAAAACTATATAATAGGGATGTTTTTTGCTTTTCTTTTAGGTTTTTATGATGCGGTATTCGGCCCAGGCACAGGAAGTTTTTTAATAATGTTTTTTGTACTTTATTATAAAATGGATTTTCTTCTTGCCTCTGGTAATGCTAAGGCTTTAAATCTTACAAGTAATTTATGTTCATTAATAATATTTGCTATAGAAGGAAAAGTTAACTATATGGCTGGTGTATTCGTTATACCTTTTATAATGACATCAACTTACTTCGGTGCTAAGTTCGCTATAAAAAAAGGAATAAAAGTTATAAAACCTATATTCGTAACTATTTCCTTACTAACTACATTAAAAATCTTATTAGATATAATTAGATAACAATATAGTAGTATATAGTAAAATTTGTTAATTTTAGTTTTTAAATTTTATTATTTGTGGCGGCTTTGCCCCATCGCTCTGAGTACCTCGTAACCCACCAGTTCTTTTGCGACTGAAAGGAGTCCTGTGGTATTGGCACAAAGAAGCTATATCCTCAACAGGCTCGGATACGCTTCGCGAAAGTGCAAGTGTAAAATGGGTACTAAATAATACTAAAATTGTCTTACATATAAGATAATTTATTAAATTCAAGTTCAAATGTAGCCTTTTTGCTTCTCGCCGCAGGCGTACTTCGTATGTGGCAACAAAAGAAGTGGGGTTGCCGTAGGCACGCACAGTGGGGGCAAAGCCCCAAATATAAAAATAAAAATATAAATTTATTTTTGATAAAATATAGTTGTTTAGGGATATATAAATTATAATACGGAGAATATATATGGGGTTGCTTAATAGAAAAGATATTGAAACATTACAATCATTTAATACAGACGGCGGCGGATATTTTTATAAAATGCTGAATTATTTGGAAGAGTTTATTGAAAATGGTATAAAAGAAAATAAGTTCACATTAGAAGAGGCTAGGGAAGATTTAGATATTGCTTTATGGTATTCTTATGCCTGTAATAATATAGGTGATTATGAGCATTATTATATGTCTAAAGAGTTTATGAAATACTCTGAGAAAAATGCTAAAGGATGCGGAACTTGGTATTATAGGC
>NZ_CALXRN010000069.1 GCF_944390595.1 uncultured Brachyspira sp.
TTTCCAAATTATTTTTATTAACTTTTAATCTGTTTTCAAAGAAAGGATTTTTTATATTATAAACTCCGCCTATTATGAATATAGGACTTAAATTTTCTCTCCTTCCTCTTATATCTCTGTATAAGAACTTTAATACATTTAATAAATCTTTGATTCTTTTTGCTTTTTCTTTATTATCTATTGCTATTTCTTCTATATCTGGTTCTTTCCCTTTATTAATTTTTTTTACTACTTTATCAATTCCAACTTTATCCAAATCTATAGTTACAGTATATGCATAGTATGATCTATGTACTTCACTTTGTACAAGTTCGTTTTTTAAATTATTTCTGTTAGCAATTGCCATATTATTAAGAAGGTCTAAATCAGAGTTATAACTTTCTAAAGCAACAGCATTGCTTAATCTAACAACGGCATTTCTTGTATTAGAACTTTTATTAATGCTATTATCTCCAGTTTTCATATATCCAAATAAATCTATTTCCGGATAATCTTTTATAGAAGTATCTTTTTCAAACTGGGCAACAGTATTTTTATCAGATGTAGGAGTATTATCCCATTTTAACTGTTCTATTATGTTATACCTTAATGCCTGTCTTGATATGTAGCTGTAGCTGTTTCCATCTCCTCTAGTTAATCTTTTTAATGCTGAAAAATTATTAGCACCCTCTCCATAATTTGCACTTTGTGCGTCAAAAATAATACTTAATGTTAATCCTTTATTTTCCATTATTCTTCTCCTTTATTATTATTTTCTGTTTTATCATAAAAAGCACCTTTAAGACCGAAAATATAAGCATTGCCTATATTTTTGAAATCTTCATCGCTTATAAAAATTCTGCTTAATATATTTGGTATTGGTAAATTAAGACTTGTATAAAGTCTTGCTATATTAGTAGAAAATAAATCTCTATTTGATGTACTTACAGCATTTATTAATTTATATACTAATCCTCTTAATTTATTATCAGCTTCTTCATTATTTTTTTTATCATCAGATTCAGCATCACTATTTTTCTTAATTAATTCTTTTCTGATATCGTATCCTGATTTGCATGCGATATGTGCGTAATTGATTTTTTCATTCATATTATTCTCCTTTAAAGTTTCTTTTGATATTTGTATTTTTAATATATTAAATATTGTATTTATAGAATAAAATATTTTATTGTTGCTTCCTTCTTGTTTGCTATCAATATTTTTTAGCAATCTTAATATTAAACTATATTGATTTCTGTTATTTAAAATATTTTCTATACACTCTCTATAAATATTTAATGATTCATCTTTGCCATATTTAAAATAACTTTTTGATATTTTACTTAAATATTTATCACAATTTTTTATAATTTTTAATGTATCTTTTGAAACTGTATTAAATGAATATTTTTTGTCATTTCTTATTATTACTTGTATAGAGTCAAGTTCTTTAGTTTTGAGTTTTAAAGCTCTGTTAATCATTGTATTATATGTTATATAGTTAATATTATTATCTGATTCTTCCTCTGCTTTTAAGGGAATGTTCATAGATATTAAAGATTCTATACTGTCATTATCATTTATAAATACCACTATATTTTTTATATTTATAAATCCTATAGGTGAACAGGAATAAATCATATAGCATATTGGACAAATAAATACATCAGAATTATAATTCCAATAAACAGAGCCTTTTCTCCCTTCTGCAATTCCAATATCTATTAAAAAAGCCATATCTAAATTTTTATTAGTATTTAAATCACATATTAGACATTTATCTTTATAATTGTTTTTATTATTTAATTGAATTATATATTCTTTAATTTTAATATAGTAGTCACTTATTGATTTTACTAAATCAGTATTTTTTGCTATATAATGTCCATTAATAGAAGGATTATATCTTAAAAAATATATATTATTAAATATAAAACTAAATTTATCAAGAAATATACTGGCAATATATAAATAGTATTTTAGTTTTTCATTATTATTTATATATGAGACTATATTTTTAAAATTGTTTTCTTTATTATCCTTATCGGATTGATAATTTGATAATAATTCTTTTATTTTATTATCTTCTAATGTATCAGCTATAGTAATCAAAGTTGTTCTTTTTAAAAAATTATCATATTTTTTTAAACTTTCTGAATCTGTTTTATTTGTATTTAATATTTGATATAAAGTAGTATTCTTATAAAATTTATTATAAATAGTTTTTAAATAGTATTTTGGAAAATCTAAATCTAATAAAAATTGTTTATTAACATATAATGTTTGACCTTCAAAATAAAAATCTTTTTTGTTTTCTAAACTTTCGCCTTTTTTAGCTTTTGATTCTTCCATCACTTCGATAAATCCAATAACACCGGCATTGAAAAGGAAAGTATCAAGATTAATTTCAAAATATTCATCGTTTAGATTAGTATTATTATCTTCTAAATTTAGTTCAAGCTGATTAGATTCTTTTGTTTTTGCCATAATAAAATTTCCTTATTAAAATTATAAAACTTCAAACATACCAAAACCCTCGCTTCTTCTGCTTCCTATTCCTGTTTTATAGAGATTGTTTAATAAAGTAATGTCACCTTCCAAGCAGAATTTACCGTAAGAGGCACTAATTAAATTTTCTTTGAATGGTACTACCGTTGTTTTTGATTCTTCCTGTATGATATTGCCGTTTTCATCTGTTGTTTTTACAGGTATTAATTTTATTTCAGAGCTTTCAAAATTGAATTCTTTTGCAATTCTTTCTACAGACTGATTTAATATGGAGTTAAAATTTTCATCTTTGAAAGTTAAATAAATATCTTTATTGGTTTCTCTGTTATGATTTCGAAGTATTAGAGGACTTAAAAATTTTATTAATATTTTATTTTTGCTGATAACTTTCTCATTTTGCATTGTTATTTTTCTTAATGTCATTACAATACCGCTTTTTGTATTTTCATCCTTAGGATATTTTTTATTAATCATGCTGTTAAAAGAGTTATAAAGTTCAATGAAGATTTTATTATCAAATATTGAGAATGTTGCATTTATATATGTTTTATCATTATCAGCTTTTGCAATTTCTATGTTATTATCATTGATTTTAGCATCAGGTAAAAATACTCCGAATGTAAATGCCTTCATTTTTGTATTTTTATTATAAATGTCATCATAAGTATTTTTATAATTTTTTTCTAATGCATGTTTAATAAAGCTTATGATTGTTAATCTGTATTCTTTGTTTATAATATTGCTTTCAAGTTCAAAATTAAGATTTATACGCATAGAATGTCCTTATACTGTATAAAGATATGTAATTATATTTAAATAATATAGTAAAAAGAGATAGTATTGTCAATAAAAATTATAATTTTTTATAAAAAATACAGTGTAAATATTTATTGTTTTTTTGAGGCAAAGTATTATATTTTATTATAAGATATAATAAACAATATATAGTTCTTAATCAAAATTATTATTCATTATGACGGCATTCATCATTATGGTGATGATGATGTTCTTCTTTATGTTTGATATTATCTCTGTAAACAGGCTGAAACTCTTCTCTTAAAAGTTTTCTATTTAAATCTTTACCAATAAATACTATTTCAAGTTCATCATTTTCATTAGCTCCGGTAACAGCATATCTTTCACCCACAACATCATACCTTAAATAATTTTCTCCGCATTTAATAAAGCCTTTTGATCTTGCAACATATCCGAATCTTCCATGCACAATATCTTCAAGCAAAGTTATAAATTTATTTTCATTTAATACACTGCATCCTTTCATGCTTATAGAGTCTGGCATCTCTTCATTTTTAGTATTTTCTAATTCCTTTACAGCGTACTTCTCATCTAAAAATGATTTTAAAATACTCTCCCACCAATCTTTACTTTTATTGGAATAATGTTCATCCAATATTTCTATATTTTCTAATGATACATTATTTTTTTTGATTAAGAACTGTATTTTTTTTATAAGTTCTTCTG
>NZ_CALXRN010000070.1 GCF_944390595.1 uncultured Brachyspira sp.
ACACTCTTACTTGTCCAAGATGTCAGGCTCACCCAGGTACTTTGCCTATAGTTAATAAAGAAATGGTGCATAAAACTATCAAAGCAGGACTTGCTACTAACTGCACTATTCAAAAGAAAAGCAGATTCGCTAGAAAACATTATTTCTACCCAGATTTGCCTTCTTATTATCAGATTACTCAAATGGATGAACCAATCTGTACAGAAGGTCATCTTGATATAACAGTTCTTAATGATGACGGATCTTCTTACAATAAAAGCATAAGAATAAACAGAATACACATGGAAGAAGATGCGGGTAAACTTGTGCATGATGATACAGGAAGACCTTTAAGCTATGTAGACTTAAACCGTGCCGGATGCTGTTTGATTGAATGTGTAAGCGAGCCGGATATTTCTACAGGTGAAGAAGCTTATCAATATTTAACAGAGCTTAAAAAAATCTTCAAATATATTGATGTTTCTGACTGTAATATGGAAGAAGGTTCTTTAAGATGCGATGCTAACGTTTCTATAAGACCAAAAGGAAGTACAGAACTTGGTACTAAAACTGAAGTTAAAAATATGAACAGTTTTAGAAATGTAAGACTTGCTATTGACTATGAGATCAAAAGACAAATTAAAGCATTAAACAACGGCGAGAAAATCTTACAGGAAACTAGACTTTATGATGCTAAAGAAAATACTACTAAGGGAATGCGTTCAAAAGAGGGTGCTGCAGATTACAGATATTTCCCAGACCCAGATATACCTCTTTTAGTATTAAAAGATGAAGAAATTGAGAATGCTAAAAAAGAGCTTCCAGAACTTCCTCAGCAAAAACGTGAAAGACTTAAAAAAGATTATGATTTACCAGATCAGGATATAGTTGTATTAACAGAAGATGCTGCATTAGCTGATTATTATGAGGCAGCTGTTAAAGCTTATCCTAAACAGCCTAAGAAAATAAGCAACTGGATAATGGTTGAAGTTAATGCTTACTTAAACAAAAAACTTCTAACTATAAAAGACTTTAAGCCTAAAGCAGAGCATATAGGTGAGATTTTCAAACTTATAGATGAAGGCGTTATAAGCGGTAAAATAGCAAAAGAGATTTTTGAAGATATGTGCGAAACAGGGGAAGCTCCTTCTGCTATAGTTGAGAAAAAAGGCATCAAACAAGTAAGCGATACTGGCGAGCTTGAAACAATAATAAGAAAAGTATTAGAAGAAAATCCTAAATCAGTAGCAGACTTCAAAGCAGGTAAGGAAAAATCATTCGGCTTCTTAGTAGGTCAGACAATGAAAGCTACTAAAGGTCACGGCAACCCTAAACTTGTTAATGAAGTTTTAAGAAAAATTTTAAGCGAATAATTAAAATTAATATTTAATATTATAAATAAAGCCTAGCTATTAAATATAGTTAGGCTTTTTATTTATTTTTATTTGTAATTATATTTTTTTATTATATAATCTATATCTATAAAAATAATTAAAAATAAGTACACTTTAATGCAAAACTATAATATATGTATAATAACAGATATTGGAACTATATACGGATTCGGACATATTACCCGTATGAAGTTTATAGCTAATAAATTAAAAGATTATTACAATTTTGTATTTTCTTCTATTAATAATAACAGTGATATATTTAAAGATACATCTATAAATACTTGTAAATATAATGAAATAAAATCTATTAACCCTTATTTAATAATAGTAGACAGCAGGGAAGTAGATGCTAAATTTATAAAAGAGTTAAAAACTATATCTAATGTTATTATAATTGATAGTGTAGGAAATGAGAGAGAATTTGCTGATATAGTTATAGAAATGCTTCCTAATTTGGATAATTCTAAAGATGTCAATATAAAGCCTTTCATAGCTACTATTTTAAATACTAATATTAAGCCTCAGTATGATGAGAATGCCCCTGTTTTGCTTTACTTAGGTTTTAATAATGAATTAAAAAAGAAAGCTGTAGATATAATAAGCAAAATACAAAATAAAGATTTTGTACTTATAGATATAGAAAAAGAAAGCGAATATCCTAATGTAAAATACATAAATTTCAGCCCTGATATTTTTTCAAAACCCTATAGTGCAGTTATTACATACTTTGGGCTTACTGCTTTTGAATGTATAGAAGCATCAATACCTACTATACTTCTTTCTCCTACAAAATATCATGATGATTTGGCAAAAAGTCAAAATGAATTATTTTTTAATTTGGGTTTTTTTGAAAATGTTGATACTAATGAAGCAGTAATTAGATTAAGAAATTTTTTATTTGATAAAGATTCGCAAAGCCATTATATGGAAAATGGCAATTCAATAGATACAGAAAAATCATTAGAAAGAATAAAAACCATTATAGATAATATAAAAGATTTTAAGGATATAAAATGTCCTTTTTGCGGCGGCAATGCTGTAGAAATGAAAAATAGAAATTTGGAATCTAATTTATATAAATGCAAAAAATGCGATACATTATTTAGAAAATATTTTCTTCCTCCGTTTACAGATTATTCATCTAAATATTTTGTGGAAGATTATAAGAATCAGTATGGAAAGACTTATGAAGAGGACAGCGAAAATTTGAGAGCATTGGCCAGAAGACGTTTGGAAAAGATAAAGAAAATAAAGCCAAACGGAAAAATACTTGATATAGGCAGTGCTATGGGGTTTTTCTTAAAAGAGGCTCAGGATAATGGTTATGAAACTGAAGGTATAGAAATAAGCGAATATGCTTCTAATTATTGTGTTAATACTCTTAACCTTAATGTTCATAATTGTTCATTATTAGATTTTGAATATAAGGAAAAAGAGTACGATATAATTACTGCTTGGTATGTTGTGGAGCATATATATAACTTTGAAAATATTTTAAGTAAAATATTATACTCCCTTAAAGATGACGGAATATTGGCATTTGCTACACCTAACGGACATGGCATAAGCGGAAGATTCAATAAAAATTATTTTTCTATAGTTCCTACAGATCATGCTTTTGAAACTAATCCTAAGGCTTTGGATATATTTTTATCTAAATATTCATTAAAAAGAATAAATTTAGAAAATCAAAGTATTTATTATAATAGATTCTGCGATATATTTAATTTAAGCTTTATTAAAAATAATAAAGGTATTTCAAATTTATACCGTTCTATAGCAAAAAAGAAAAATCTTGGCGATACTTTTGAATGTATATATATAAATACTAAAAAATAAATATTTATTAAATTTGATAATAAGGCATGTTTATATAGGCAATACTGTTAAAATACATAATAGTTTATATTTATATTTATTAAAAAATAAAAATCTATTATATATTGACTATGAAAATTTAAATAT
>NZ_CALXRN010000071.1 GCF_944390595.1 uncultured Brachyspira sp.
GAGACAGCGTATAGGAATAGCACGTGCTTTAGCAGTTAATCCTGAGTTTATAGTATGCGATGAGCCTGTATCTGCATTGGATGTTTCAATACAAGCTCAGATTATTAATATGCTTTATGATATGCAGCAGGATATGAAGCTTACTTATTTATTCATTGCTCATGATTTGGCAGTAGTGCGTCAGATATCTAAAAGAATAGGGGTTATGTATTTAGGAAATATTGTAGAGCTTACAGACAGCGAATCATTATATACAAAATCGCTTCACCCTTATACTCAGTCTTTAATTTCGGCTATACCTATATCAGAGCCTTCAATTGCAAAGACAAAACAGCGTATAATACTTTCAGGTGAAATACCTTCTCCTATTAATCCTCCTTCAGGATGTAAATTTAGAACTAGATGTCCTAAAGCAGAAGCTATTTGTGCAGAGAAAGCTCCAGAATTTAGAGAGGTTGAAACAGGTCATTATTGTGCTTGTCATTTGGTATAAATAAGGTTTATTTATGAATTTTAATAAAAATATATTAATACCAATAGTTTTATTAATATCCTCTTTTATTGTAAATTTATGCATAGATTATTATATTATGCCCAAAAGATTTGTAAGAACAGATCAAGCCCAGCATTTTTATGATATGAAAAAATGGTATGATTCCGGTAAATTACCGACTACAGGTGCTAGATTTATTCCAAGTGAAATAGTTAATAATGCTGATAATATTCCAAGAGTGCCAGGCGGAGCATATTATATACTTTATACTTTATTTTATAAATTATCCGGTGAAAATTATTTCATAACTAGAATTATTAATCTAATATTCAATTTAATAATAATCTATTTGTTTTTATTTTGGTTCTACAAACGCTTTGGTATTATGAACACTTCATTTATAGCATCTTTAATTTTATGTAATGTATATATGGTACTGGCAATTAGTGATTTTCTTAATCAGCATATAACATTAATATTTAGTTTTTTATTATTTATATTATTATTTGAATATATTGATACCGCAGAAGAAAATGATAAAAGAAAAAATATAATAAAACTTTCAGCTGTATTCATTTTTCCAATACTTGCTATTATGGCACAAGGACATTTTTTTACTTTTTTTTCAATGATTCCTACTGTTATAGTTTATTTGATTATTAAATATAAACGTACATTAAAATATATACTTTATTGGAGTTTAGGGGGTTTTATATCTTTTTTAGAATATTTACCCTATTTAATTTCTGAAATACAATCTAATTTTAGCAATTTAAAAATGGCTATGTCTATTAGAGATTCATTTTCCTCTTTCCCTTTTCCTCAAATATATGCCTTATTACTATATCCAACTAATGAAATATCTATGTCTTACGGAAGCGGTATAGGGGCAATTATTAGTTATTGGAGTAAATATCCTTTAACAGTATTAGGTGTAGCTTTTTTATTTTTGAGTTTAATTTTTTCTCTTTTTTGTTTTATTAGAATATTATATTTCTTTTTTAATAGAAATTATAAAGCTAAATCTAATAATGAAAAAGTTATTCTTAATATGTTTTTTATATTTTTACTATTTATACCTGTTACAATAATTGTTAATATTTTATCACATTCAAAATCAGGTGTTATACATTATTTATATTCTATGTTTGCCATATCATATTTGCCTATAATATTATTTTTTGTTCAATATGATTATAAATTAAAATCAAGTAAAAAGATTTTTTATATAATTTCTTTTTTGCTTTTCATTAATTTACTTGTACTTTATGTACAAAATACTGTGTATATGAAATATTATGAAGAACCTAGAAATTTACAGGCTATGGAAAATGTTGCAAAAACTATTTATAATGATTCTAAAGATTCTGATGCTAATGTTATAGGTATTTATGCTCATAATAATATGTATAGAGATATTGCTATTACTTTTTTTACTAATAATGTATGGAAACAAAATGGAAATTCTACTAATATTTATTTTGTATTTGATAATATAGTTGCATTATCGCAAAATAAAGAAACAGTATCTAATTATATGATATATTTTAACAATAATGCTAAATTATTATATAGTAATTCTGCTTTGTTAGTATATAAATATAATAATGATGAGCCTTTTACAGGAATAGATTAAAAAAGGATAAATATGAAATTAGATAAATATTCATTATTGTTAATAATTATATCTGTAATAGCATGTATATCTATTTCTTTTTATGCAGTAGATAAAAGATTTATAGGTAAGGATCAGGAATCTCATTTTTATGATATGAAAAAATATTATGAGAATAAAGAATTTCCAACAATGGGAGCTAGATTTATAAGTACTGATGCTGTAACTAGTCCGAAAGTTCCAGGAGGTTTTTATTATATACTTTATGTTTTATTTTATGGTATAGGTAATGAGAACTTATATAATGCTAAAATTATTAATCTTATTTTCAACTTAATAATTTTATTTATATTTATGTTGTGGCTGTATAAAAAATTCGGACTTTTTGTTTTATCTATGATGAGTCCAATTATAATGCTTAATGGTTATTTAATAATGGCTATGACAGATTTTTGGAATCCTAATGTTACTTTGGTATTTAGTTTATTATTATTTATTTTTTTATATGAATATTTGGATAAAAATAATAGTGAAAAAATTATAAAAATATCTGCTGTTATAATATTTCCAATACTTGCATTAATGGCTCAAGGTCATATGGTAACTTTTTTTGCTATGATTCCAACATTAATAGTGTATTTAATAATAAGATTCAAAAAAACTAAAAAGTATATATTGTTTTGGGCTATTGGAGTTTTTATATCTTTCTTATTATATTTACCATATCTTTTACATGAAATTAAAACAGGTTTTTTAAATGTTCAATATGCTATGAATATGAGAGGAGATCTTTCTTCTATACCTTTTCCTCAAATTTATGCTTTAATATTATTTCCTACAAATGAAATATCTGCTTTATTTGGTACTAGAACAGGTTCTATTATATATTATTGGTTCAGCAAGCCTATATATTTTTATGGTTTAATCTTTCTTTTTATAAGTATTATTTTTTCTGCTTTTGTATTTATAAGATCTTTCATATTTTTACTAAAAAGAAAACATATTTCTAATGATAAAGAGTTGGTATTAAAAGAATTAATTTTTATATTGTTTTTATTCATTCCAGTAACGATTATTAGTTTTATAATATTTAGATCAAAATCTGGAATATTCCATTATTTATATTCTGCTTATTCTATTGCATTTACACCTATTTTATTATTTTTTGTACAAAATGAAGATAAATTAAAAAATAACAGAAAATATTTTGCTATAACAATAATCATATTATTATTAAATTCATTTGCTATGTATGGAGAATTAATTAGATATTGGAAATTATTTGAAGAGCCTAGAAATTACAGCAGTTTTGCTAATTTGCTTAATATTATAGAAAATGATTCAAATGGAAATGATATAAAAATTTATGATTCTTTTTCAGGTGTTCTAAAAGGACAGCATAAGGATATTTTTAATACATACTTTCCAGATAATAAACTTAAATATTCAGATGATGCTAAATTAACCTATATAATTAAAGATAATATAGTGGAGAAGAATTGGGATTCAAATAGAAATGCTAATGATATGAAATATGTTATTGAAAATAAAGCTGCTTTTTTAACTAATACAAAAGGTTTCAGTATATATAAGTTTTATGAGCAATAATGGAGTATTTATTTTATGGTTAAAAACTCAAAAATAATTTTTTTATCTTTAATTGTAATATCTATTATTATAAGCATAGTATCTAATTTTTATTTTCAAAGAAATTCTTTTTTATCTAATGATAATGAACAGCATTTTTATGATATGAGAATGGCTTATGACAATAAATATATTCCGCACACAGGGGCAAGATTAGTTACAAGCGGACTTCTAGTTGATGATATAGCAAGAGTTCCAGGAGCAGGATTTTATTCAAAATTTTTATTATTATTTAATTTATCTGGAGAAAATTATTATATAGCTAGAATTATAGATGTAAGTATATATTTATTAGTTTTGTTTATATTTTTAATGTGGATTTATTTTAGATTTGGTTTTATTTCGGCTGTAATTATGACATCATTTATGGCTGTTAACTGCATTTTATTTGAAGCTACAACTTCATTTACTAATCCTAATCCTGTTGTTATGTTTTCATTTATTTTCTGTATGTTTTTTGCAGAATATTTAAGAGATGGAAAATATTCAAAAATTTTTGCAGCACTTTTATTTCCAGTACTTGCTATTATGGGACAATTTCATTTTGCAGTATATTATGGTGTAGTACCGACATTATTAGTATATTTAATCATTAAAAGAAATTATTCTAAGAAATATTTTAAATATTTAGCTTTGGGAGTATTTATATCATTTTTATTGTATTTGCCTTATTTGATAGTAGAAATTCAAAATGGATTTAATAATTCATTAAAAATGATTAATTTATCAAAAAGTTATACAGTTCCTTTTTATAAACGTTTCCCTCAAATTTATGCTCAAATTATATTTCCAACTTTTACATTGAATAAATTTGATGTAAAAACTGTGTTAACTTATTGGGGAGTGTTTAGTCCTATAATGATCATTGTTATAATAATTTCTCATGTTATAGTAATTGCTTCTTTTGTATATTCTATTATATTTTTACGCAATAAAAATTTATCTAAAGATTATCCAATATTAAAAGAAATATTATTCTTCTATTTTTTATATATACCTGTTGCTATACTTTGCCCTATGATATTAAAAGGTAAAGGCGGCGGATATGTTTATCATTTTTCTATGTATGCCTTATCATTTTTTACTATACTGTTATTTGTTAATTATTTGTATAATAAAAAAAGTAAATTATTTATGTTTCTGATTATATTTATGTTTATTCATATACTTGCTGTACCTTGGCATTATTATAAACAAAATTATGATTTTTCTTTAGTAGGAAAAAAGCAGAGACTTAGTTATGATATAGTAAAAAATATGGCTAAAGATGCTAATGGAGAGCCTTTTACATTATATTCAAGAAATATTTTTAATTATGCTATGAATTTATTTTTAACTAAAAAAGAAAATACTTATACTAATCAAAATTATAAAATAGAATATTTAATAACAGAAAATACTAATTCTAATTTGTATGCAAAAGATGATAATAATATAAAAATTATACCTCATCATAATTTATCAGTATATTATTGGTATAGTACGCCAAATAAACCAAATTTTGAAGATAATAGCAGTGAGTTTATATTTGATGATAATTGTAAACTGATTTATACAAATGAATTATTTAGCTTGTATAAAAAAGAATTATAATTTTTTATTAATATAGTTTAATAAATTATTATCATTTTTTTGATATTACAAATATAATAATGAAATAATTAACATTATAATAAAGTTTCTATAAACTGTTTTGCCACCCTTGGGCTTCTTCCTGCACTTCTTATAGCATAACCTTCTGCTTGTTTTATAAGTTCTTCTTTATCCATCTGTATATTATTATATTCAGCGTATGATAATACAATATCTATAAATAAGTCTTTATCAGGTCTTTGGAAAGTTATTATTATTCCAAATCTATTAGTCAAACTCATAATTTGCTGAATAGTATCTTCCACATGAATATCATCGCCGGTTCTGTCATTGAAATTTTCTTTTATTAAATGTCTGTAATTAGAAGTAATATAAACTACTACATTTGTTGGAAAAGAATTAACTCCTCCTTCAAGTACAGCTTTTAAATATGAAAAAGTATCATCATTTGAGGAGAATGTAAGATCATCTATAAATATTATAAATTTTAATGGACTATAACTTAAATTTTCTATTATATCTGTTATAAATGATAATTGACTTTTTTTTACTTCTATAAGTCTTAATCCATCATCTTTAAGCATATTTGCTATTGCTTTTATAGTGCTGCTTTTTCCAGTTCCGGCATCTCCATACAATAGTACATTATTAGCTTTTTTTCCTTCAAGCAGGCTTTTAGTATTTGTTATGACTTTACTTCTTTCTCTTTCATAACCATATAATTGTTTTATGTTTTGCATATCCTGATGTTTTGCAGGTATTATATTTTTTTTATCGTCAAGAGTAAACATATTATTTTTATAGAATATTCCATATCCTTTTTTATTAATATTATTTATATGGTCTTTATAAACACTATAAAAATTCATATTCTTATTTTCTAATTGTGCTATATCGTTTGAATATTCTTCTTTTTTAAATAAATTATTGAAATCAAATGATGAAAGAAATTCAAAAAAATCTAATTCATTTTTTAATGCTTTTTCTAATGCAGTGTTTATATTTTCATTTTTTATATATTTATTTACATATATATTATCATCTTTGAATATTTGTTCTAATATGTAATCTGATATTGTATTATTATATTTAAATAATTCATATAAAAACTCAGAATAATAATCTAAAATTTTTATTTTATCATTATCATTGTAAATATCTAAAAATTTTATTAGTTTTTTTATAACTTTTGTTTTTAATATATCTCTAAATATTACTATATTAGCTAATCCTATTCTTATTTGTTCTATTTCAGTATTCATATATATCCTAATAATTATTTTTTATAGTAATATATTTTAAGTTTATTATTAATATTATTCAAGTATTTTTTGTATTCATAAAGTTATATTTTTTATTATGTTTAAAATATGGTTAAAGAATTACTATTTTATTTTTTGTAATTTAAATTAAGTAACATATAATTCCGAAAATTCAAGTAATAACTATTTTATTGGAGATGTTTATTATGAAAATAAAGACTAGGTTTATTATATTTGGCGTTTATACTTTTTTAGTTACAGTTTTGTTAATATATCTTCAAATTAGAATAGTGAGAAGCGTTACTGAGTATAGTAATATATATCAGCATACTATAAAATCTTCAGCAATAGCTAGGCAGTATCAGCAAAATTCAGCATTTTTAACACAGTTTGTTAGGAGTTTTGTGGCTACAGGAGATGCTAAATATGAACAGGCATATAATGATTGTATAGCGATATCCGGAGGAACAAAACCTACTCCTATAAATTATGATAGAGGTATATATTGGTCTATTTATTTGGGAAGCGGTAAAAAACCTTCTTCTGATGGCGAAACAAAATCTTATTCAAATGTTATGAAAGATTTAAATTTTTCTAAGGATATGTTTGATTATCTTGCTCTATCAAAAAGCAGATCAGAAGAATTAGTAAATTTAGAAATTCAGGCTATGGAGTTAATGAAAAGCATTCCTAGAAATCCGGACGGAAGCATACCGGATGAATATAAAGCAAGGCAATTGGAAGCTATAGAACTTGTTAATGGAAAAACTTATGAAGAAAAAGTTTCAGAAATAATGTCTCCTATTAACCAATTTTTTGATAAGTTAGAATCAGATAATGCTTTAAATTTACAAAAAGCTGCTAAAGAAGTAAGAAATGATACTATTTTATTCTTTATATGTTTATTTATTGTTGGATTATCTGTTGTAGCTTTCTTAGGTTCTTTAGGAAAAAGTGTAGGAAAGCATTTACATTTATGCGTACATTTGGCTTCTGAAATATCTAATGGTAATTTAACTGTAGAAATAGATGAAAGTAAACTTAAAGGCAATAATGAATTTGTATTATTACTACGCAGTTTTCATAATATGACAATACATTTAAGAGAAATAATATCTAAAGTATTAGAAAGTTCTAGAGAAATATCTGAAGCTGCTACAGAAATAGCACAGGGTAATACGGATTTATCTACTAGAACAGAAATGCAGGCATCTCACTTGGAAGAAACAGCTTCTTCTATGGAGCAAATTGCTTCTACAATTAAATCTTCTGCTGATAATTCTGTAAGAGGAAATAGAATGATGCAGGATTCTGAAAAGTCTGTTCAAGAGGCTGGAGACATAATAGAAGCTACTACAAATAATATAGAACTTGTATTTGAAGCTAGTAATAAAATTACAGATATAATTAAAATAATAGAAAATATTGCTTTTCAAACTAATATATTAGCACTTAATGCTGCAGTAGAGGCGGCACGTGCAGGAGAGCAAGGTAAGGGATTTGCTGTTGTTGCTAGTGAAGTTAGAAATTTAGCACAAACTAGCCAGTCATCCGTTAAAGATATTACTGCACTTATTGCAGATTCTAATGAAAAAATAAAAACAGCAACTGAAACAGCAAGAAAGTCTAAAGAGATATTTATGGATATTGAACAGAAGATAGAAGATACTTCTAAGATTATGCAGGATATCAGTGCTATGGCAGTAGAGCAGCAGGCTGGAGTTGATCAAGTTAATATTGCTGTTTCGCAAATGGATCAGTCTACTCAGCAAAATGCTTCTTTGGTAGAAGAGGCTACAGCATCTTCTGAGGCATTAATGGGTCAGGCTAGAGAGCTTGTTGAATTAATGCATTTCTTCAAAGTTTAATAAAAATAATAAATGTGATAATTTAAACAATAGCTATGTATAATTATATAGCTATTGTTTTTGATATTTTTATATTTAGGGTTAAATTATGAAAAAAGTTGCTATAATATTAATCTCTTTTATATACTTATATTCTACTGCTTATTCTCAAAAAGCTATTATGTCGGTTCCAGCAGATGATTTAGTAGGTACTTTTGTTAGGAGCGATGGTGCTGAAATAGAACTTATATTAAAAAGTCCTTATCAATTTTATGTCAAAGGTTTGGCTGTATCATTTAGAGGCAATATGGCTGAATTAGATTATGTAGTTTATTATTATGAAGATGAAAATGTTATGAAATATGAATCAGAGGATTATACATTAACTATACATGTAGAAGATGAAAATACTTTGCATGTATCAGAAGATGGGTTCAATGAAATGGCTGGAATAGGTATAGGTTTTACAGGCGTTTATACAAGAAAGTAAAAAATCCGCTAATTTTTTATTGTAATGACAAAAAATGTCACATATACATACTATTATATTAATATAAAAAATAAATTAGGAGTTTTATTATGCTTCCATTTAATCCGCCTTTTATGTATATGTGTAATTCATGCGGTAAAATGTTTAGTTCTAGGAAAAGACCTTCTATTATCAGTATGTTAGTTTTTAAACCGAAATGCCCTAAATGCGGAAGTAATGATACTAAATCTATGGATCATATTATAAAAAAATAGTTATTGACTCATTATGTTTGCACTATAATATATTTTTGTTTATAATATATTCAAAATTTATTATTAGGAGAAAACATGAAAGCCGCTATAATATTTGGAAGCAGGTCTGATACTGATAAAATGAAAGGGGCTGCTTCTTGCTTAAAAGAATTTGGGATAGAATATAAAGCATTTGTACTTTCTGCTCATAGAGTGCCTGAACATCTTGAAAAAACTATTAAAGATATTGAAAATAATAATTTTGAAGTGATAATAGCAGGTGCAGGACTTGCTGCCCATTTACCTGGGGTAATAGCTTCAAAAACTATACTTCCTGTTATAGGGGTTCCAATTAGTGCAAGCAATCTTGACGGAATGGATGCTTTGCTTTCTATAGTTCAAATGCCTAAACCTATAACAGTTGCTACAGTAGGTATAAACAATTCTTATAATGCCGGAATGCTTGCCGTTGAGATTCTTGCTTTAAAATACTCTGATGTCAAAAATAAATTGATAGAATACAGAAAAAAGATGAAAGAAGATTTTATTGCTGATAATGATAAACCTATAGAATTTGATATTTAAAATATAGTAAAATAATTAAAAAAGATATATAATAACTTGGTAAATTAAATAAGTATTAATTTATAATAAATAGGAGTTAACAATGTCCAAAGAAAAAAAAGAAATGATATATGAGGGAAAAGCTAAAAAAGTTTATGCTACTGATAATGCTGACCAAATCATTGTATATTATAAAGATGATGCTACAGCTTTCAATGGTGAAAAGAAAGGTTCTATTAAAGATAAGGGCGTTATGAATAATGAAATTACTTCATTACTTTTTAAAATGCTTGAAAAAAATGGAATTAAAACACATTTTATAGAAAAATTAAATGACAGAGAACAGCTTTGTCAAAAAGTACAAATATTTCCTTTAGAAGTTATAGTTAGAAATTTGATTGCTGGTTCTATGGCTAAAAGACTTGGTATAGAAGAGGGTACAGTTCCTCCTAATACTATATTTGAAATTTGTTATAAAAATGATGAATACGGAGATCCTTTAATAAATGATCATCATGCTGTTGCTTTGAAACTTGCTACTTATGATGAGTTAAAATATATTTATGAAGTAACTGCTAAAGTTAATAATCTATTAAAGGATGCTTTAGATAAAATAGGAATTACTTTAGTTGATTTTAAAGTTGAATTTGGTAAGAACTCAAAAGGCGAGATACTTTTAGCTGATGAGATTACACCAGATACTTGCAGATTCTGGGATAAAGAGACAGGCAAAAAATTGGATAAAGACAGATTTAGAAGAGATTTAGGCTCTATTGAAGAAGCTTATATAGAAGTATTAAATAGACTTAATAATCTATAATATTATAATTTTATAAGACTTTGCTATTTTTAGCAAAGTCTTTTTTAAAATTCTATATAATTATTTTTGGAATCTATTATTCCGGTTGTAATATCACAATTAAAAAATTTTGAAAGCAAATTGCTTAATTCTTCCCTAGCTTTAATTGCAGTATCATCATTAATTCCAATAAATGCATCTATAGGGAATATTATATTTTTAGAACTTTCAATGATTTTTCCATGCTCGCTTTGTCTCCATATCCATCTTCTAGTTCTTATATCATTAGAAGAGGCATAAACCAATTCATCTTTATCAAGCTTTTCAATATTAGTTTCTACAAATGGAAGAAAAGTATCATTATCTGTTGAATATCTAATATAAAAATCTTCTTTCATAGAATCTAAATCATGTGCTCCCATGGGTAATTTATATTTTATAGAAACAGCATTAACCAAATCAACAACAGCATTAATTTCAGGCATACCTTTCTTTTTTGATATCCTTGTAAGCAATGCTTCTATTGAGCACATAAATTTATTAGGATTTATATTAAGTTTTTGAAAAGCATCTCTGTAACATTTTATATAATTACTTTCTTTTATCTTTATATTTTCAAATTCTTTTTCAGCATTTGAAATACTTTCTTTAAGCATGGCAGAAATTTCATCATTTTTTTTAGTATTATCTATTCCTTTAGCTACTATTACAGCTACACAAAGATTATTTAATGTTTCAAACACTTTGTTTTCTATAATGAATTTCATAAAAAACTCCTGTTGATTATAGACTGAAATTATTTTTTAGATGTGTTTATAAAAAGATTTTATAGAATAAATAATTAAAATGAATATTTAAGTCTATAAAGGCAGTTTTATAGCTTTATAGACTTAAAACAAATATAAAAAAATTACTTTTTCAAGCCATAACGCTTTTTAAATTTATCAACTCTACCAGCAGTATCAAGAATTTTCTGCTTACCAGTAAAGAAAGGGTGACAGTTATGGCAGATATCAACGTGTAAACTTTTTTGTACTGAATGTATTTTAAAATTAGCACCACAAGCACAGTTTACATCTGTTTCAAAATATTGCGGATGTATATCTTTTTTCATTTTTTGCTTCTCCATTAAATAAAATTGTATAAATATATAAGTAGTAATATATTATATTATAAATATGCTATTTTTGCAATAGCATATAATAATAAATTCCTATTTCTTATCAAATTTGAAGTAATTAATATCATTGACTATATTTTCAGTCATATCTTTAACCTCATTGCTGGAATCGGCACTATTTTCAGCTATAGATGAATTTTCTTGAGTTATATTGTTCAATGATCTTATTGCTTCATTTATTTGAATTATACTGTCTTGCTCTTTAGCTGTTGTTGTATTGATTTCTGTTAAAATATTGACTACTTCTTGTGCAGAAGATGAAATTTGCTGTAAAATCTCTGTAGAATGTTTAACAGATTCATTACCATGCTCTATTTTATGTATGGTATCATCAACTATATTAGTTATGTTGTTTGCAGCTTCATTAACTGTTTGGGCTAGAGAACGTACTTCACTGGCAACAACAGCAAATCCTCGCCCCTGGTCGCCTGCACGTGCTGCTTCTACAGATGCATTAAGAGCTAATATATTAGTTTGAAATGCTATAGATTGTATAAGTTTTGTTATTTCTGATATCTTTTTACTTGACTGTGATATTTCATTCATGTTTCTAGAAATTATATTTACAGCATCAACTCCTTCTAATGTAGAATTAGCTACATCCAAACTCATATTTTTGGCAGTTTCAGTGTTTATACATGTATTTTTTAAAGAATTTGATAAATTTTCACTTGAAGCAGACAGCTCTTCTAATGAAGCCGCCTGAGAGTTTGTTCTATCAGAAAGGTTAGTACTTCCGCTTGCTATTATTTCAACAGATGAATTTATACGGTTTATGTTTTCTTTTAAATTATATACTATTTTTCCTATATTATCCTGCATACTTTTTATATTTTTGTATAAATCAGCTGTCTGGTCTTTTCTAGAAAGCATTTTTTCGTTAAAACTGCTGTTAAAATACCCTTCATTCATAAGTTTTATATTTTCTATAGCATGTTCCAATGATAATGATATAGGATTTACTATTGTTACAACTAATATTGCTTCAAGTATGAGTATAACAGCCAAAACTATGAATAATACTAGCATAAGAGTTACAAGTTGTGTTTTTATGTAAGATAAATCTCCGCTTAATACAATACTCCATGGAACAGTCTCTAAATTTTTAACCATATACCAATGATTTTTTGATATATTTGTATAATTTTTTCCAGTTTCTATATAGTTTTTGATATTTGGAAAAAGAGCTTCATTAAATATTTTTGCATTTTCATTTAAAATTTTGTTTGTATCTGTATTATTAATAAACATTCCGTTTGATGTTACCAAATTAACATTTTCTTCATATATTACATTTTGAACTATATCATCCATTTTAGCGAAATCTATAGCTACTACGCCTTTTAGGCTGTTATTATTTGTATATACTGCTTTAGCAAATGTAATACATATTTTAGATGTTGCAAAATCAACATACGGATCTGTTATATGAATTTTGTTTTCAGCAATAGCAGCTTTGTACCATCCTCTAGATGTTTGATCATAATCTAATGGAAATACTTCTAAAGAATTTATAAATATTCCCCCTGTAGGATATGGTATTGTTTCTCCGAAGTATATATTCAAATAATCATCGCTTAATTTAGATATATTTGTTATAGCATCGCCAAAATATCTGTACGGCAAATCAGGTATTTTAAGGTAAGAATCCAATATATTCATAACATTATTGATTTTATTTAATTTTGATTCTATTAAATCATGTACGCTTATAGCTTTGAAAGATTTACTGTCAATAAAGGAATTTATATAAATATTTCTATAGATAAAAAATATTGTAAAATACATTATAGTTAAAAACACTGCAAAGGGAACGATAAATTTCATCATTAAAACTAATTTTTTACTATCAAACATTTAAGACCTCTAAAAAATATTAATTGAATAATATATAAATTTATAAATATATTTTTAAAAATCAATAATTATTTAAAAAAAATGAAAGAAGTGGGAAAATATATTTTTATTCCCACTTCTTTAAATTGCTATATATACTGTATGTTAATTAATTTACAACACTATCATAGTAATTTACTATATACCAATATTGTCCCATTTGTCTTAAGATAAATACTCTTTTTACAACAGGATCATAAACATCTCCGGTATCAGCATTAAAATATCTATGATACAATCTAGTTTCTACTTCTGCTCTAGGCAAGCCATATTCTTCAACTATAGTAATTTTATCAATACTATAATTAAGTAGGGTATATGTTATAGCCGGATCATATTCATTTCTAATCATATTAAGAACCATTGTATAATGTGTTTTTAATTGAGGATCCTTTGTATATACAATGTTTCTCTGTAATTCAGCAGTTAATTCATTTCTTACTTTTCTATCATAAGCAGAAACTAGGTATTTTTTGAATTCCTCAAATAATAACTTTCTATCCTCTGGTAAGGAAGTTCTGTAAAGAATATCAAATCTTATAGCTAATTCTCTTATATTACTAGATTTATATGCCATCTCTAAATTATTCAAGAAATTATTTCCAAAATTAGTTCTTAGCATATTAGGACTAACAGTATCAGAGAATTGATCTCTTAAGAATGCCTCGAAACTTAAATTTCTAGCTTTTTGACGCACTCCTGTATCAGTAAAATCTTCAAGATATGTATTGCTGTAATTACTTCTATAAATTTCAGAATATCTTTGGCTTATACTTATAATAGAAGGCATATGCATATAAGTAAAATAATTAGTCCAATCTTTATTTTTCATAGCTAATAAAGTATTAGAAACAATATCATTAGGATAAAGGGCCTTCATTGTATTTTGATTAGTTGTAATCAAATTATTATTATTTGGTATAGCAGAATTATTTTGCTGATATACTCTAGCTTCATCTATCAAGAAATATGCAGTATCTGCCTTCATTGAAAAGTTATCGCTTATTTCAGGCATAGGGTTAAAGCTGCATTCTATTCTATATCTTCCTGTTTTATTAAAATAGAACCAATTATTCAAATCTACATAGTATGAATAACTTTCACCTTCATTAAGAGTTACAACCCTGTCTTTAGAAGAGTCTAAAGTTCTTTCATTTTTATATTTCCAAAGAGTATAATTATCTGATGATACTACAGGGTTATTGTAATTATCATATACTGTAAAGCTGTAATTATTAAAAGGATTAACAGAGTTTGTAAAACTTACAGTACCTTTTTTGGCATATATCTTTATTTCCATAGTTATAGGTTCGTTCAATCTATATCTATTTAAATCAAAGTTCATGCTGATAGTATAACTAGACGGAGCCACTACATTATCATCCGGATAAACTCTTTTTACTTGATCTAACATAATTGTATCTAAAAAATTTGCATTTTGAGCAAATACATTAGAACAGTTAATAATTATAAATAAAAGTAACAATATTCTATATTTCATACGTCATTACCTTAAAAAATACTACTATAATTCTTTATCGGCAAAAAATAAAAATAACATAAGAAAAATTATATGCATTTCATGTTATTAGATTTAAGATAAAAAAATAAGCATGTTAATAATTTTAATTAACTTATTGTTTATAAGTATTTATTATGTGCAGTAGAATTGATTATATAAAACATTTTATACAAATTGGCATAGGAAATTGATGAAGAATATTCAATTATATTAATAGTATGGAAACAATGCATTTTTATACTTATGTATGAACAATTAAATTAGAATTTATTTTTTGATTTGTATCAGTTTTATAGTTTAATTTACTAGAACTATTAAGTATGATACAGTTTTTATTATTGTAAATGATTAATTAATTTTATTCTTTACATTTTTACTTATTACTCTATAATAGAAGAAAATAGTTATAATGGGGCAAAATAATGAATTTAAAAGAATATATGAATATAAGACTTGAAGATATTAATAATACTCTTGAAAATATTTTTGATAAAAGCAGTATAGAATTAGAAAATAGTTTCATAGAAATGCTTAAATACCCATTGGATGCAGGCGGTAAAAGATTAAGACCTATACTTACATGTTTGGGATGCGAACTTTTTAACGGAGACTATAAAAAGGCTTTAACACCTGCTGTGTCATTAGAGCTTATACATACATATTCTTTGGTTCATGATGATTTGCCTGCCATGGATAATGATGATTTAAGAAGAGGAAAGCCTACTACCCATGTAAAATATGGTGAAGCTAATGCTATACTTGTAGGAGACGGGCTTTTAACCCATGCCTTTCAATTACTTTCAAAAGCAGATGTTAAAGACAGTATTTTAAGACAATTACTTTTTGAATTAAGTTATGCAGCAGGAATAAGCGGAATGGTTATGGGGCAGTTTATAGATTTATATTATGAAGAGAAAGAAATTAACTTTGATATGCTTAAAATACTTCATGCTAAAAAAACAGGTGCCATGATAAGAGGAGCTGTAAGACTTGGAGCTATAGCATCTGAAAATACAAATGAACATGATATAGAAAATATAACAAAATACGGAGAAGCTATAGGGCTTGCTTTTCAAATACAAGACGATATACTTGATGTGATTTCTGATAATGAAACTTTAGGTAAAACTGTAGGAAAGGATGAAAAAGAAGGAAAACTTACTTACGTTAAGCAGTTCGGACTTGAAGGAGCTAAAGAAGAGGCTAAAAAAGTAATTAATAATGCTTTGAAATATTTAGAGCCTTATAAAGATAGTGAAGCTAAAAATATTTTAATAGAATTAGCAAATTATATAATAGAAAGAAAATCATAAAATTATTACAATAATTTCATCATGTATTTAAATTACTATGCAAAATCAAATGATTAAATTCTTTTTGTAACTCTCCGATAACAAAAAGAAAATTAAAAATTAAAAAATTATGAAATAATATTATGAATGAAATAAAAAAAATAAATTTAGAAGCTGTAAATAAAAATATTAAAGCATATCCTTATGACTTTATAAATATGCTTGAAAATGCTAAACAATCAGATATAGCTATTCAGATAATAGAAACAAAATCTCAAAAACCTTCGGCAAAAGTTTTAAAAAATGGAAAACAGATACTTCTTCATAGTGCTTATGATCCGGTAAAAGAAGCTAATACTTTAATAAAAGAAATTGAAAATGATGAAGATTTGGATTTGGTATTCATATTCGGAATAGGCGGAGGGTATTTGATTAATGCCGTTAGAAAATTAAATGTTTCTGTTGCTGTGATTGAGCCTGATATAAATTTTTTTAACACTTTAATAGATAATTTTAGATTAGACAAAATACTTGAAGATAATAAAATAACTTTCTTTATAGGCGGAAATGATGATGAGGATATAGAGAAGTTTATATCTATAACAACAACAAAAAAGGTAAAATTTTTTATTACTAGGTCTTATGCATCTTTGTTTCCTGATGAGGCTGTATATTATCAAAGCAAGGTTCTTTCAGTAGTAGATAAAAAAATTATAAATATAAATACTATTTCAAGATTCGATAAACTTTGGACTTATAATATAGCTTCTAATTCAGTAGAAATTGCAACTCATTACGGAGTTAATAGATTTTTTAATAAATATAATAATATACCTGCTGTTATAGTATCAGCCGGTCCTTCTCTTGAAAAGAATATTAGAAAGTTAAAAGAGATGAAAAATAAGGCAATTATAATAGCTGTTGATACTGCAATGAAGCCTTTATCATCGCATGGAATATCGCCTCATTTTGTTATTACTATTGACCCGCAGAAAAAAAATTCAAAATATTTTAGAAATATTCATTTTGAAGATACTATACTTATTGCAGAGTCATCTGTTGATCATGAAGCTATATCATCATTCAATGGTGCTAAATATTTTATAGGGTCTATATTTCCTCTTGCCAAATATTTTATGAAGCCTTTAGGTGAAAGAGGGGAGATTACCATGGGCGGAAGTGTATCTACTGCTGCTTATGATTTTGCTATTAGAATAGGTGCTAATCCTATAATAATGGTTGGTTTGGATTTATCTTTTCCAAATCATCAGACGCATATAAAAGGAAGCTACCATGAAGAAAATTTTTTTACTGAAATAGGAAAATTAGATTCTTATGACAGCAGAATATATAAAGTGCTTGTTTCAGGAAATTTAAGAGAAGAGAAAAATGTTTATGGCGAGAGTGTATTTACTGATTCCAGATTTGATATGTACAGAAATTGGTATGAATCTCAATGTGCTAATAATAGTAAAATAAAATTCTATAATGCCACAGAGGGCGGAGTTATAATAAAAGCAATGGAAAATATAACTCTTCAAGAACTAATTGATAAATTTGATAATATTAATATAGAAACTGATAAAAATGACAGAAATATAGAAGATAAAACAAAAATACTTGAGAGTTTAAAAAGCGGATTAATAAAAATAGATAAAGAAATAATATCCTTAAAGCCTTATGTTGAAGATGCAATTAATTTATGCTATACAATTAATGATGAGCTTTCAAGACATAGAAAAGTAGATAAACTCATTTCAAAATTAGATGAGGCAGATATGAAAATACTTCATATAAGCAAAGTGAATGAATTTTTAGGCATTACAATGCAGAAAACTATCAAAACTATCACAGAAGGTTTTGAGTTTAAAGATGAAACTATGAACAAAGCCATAGTAAATTCTTTTAAATTATATGAAGCTATGAAAGACAGTATAGATTTTAATCATTATATAATAGAACGTGCCTTAATCAAAATAGACAAAGAATTATCTTTTTGACAAAGTATTATATTTTTAGTATAATATTTGATATAAATTAAGCAGCAAATTATTACTGTTTATGTTTTTTTTATTATATTGAGCAAGTAAAAATTTATTTATAATTAAAGTTATTAAATATAGTTAAAGGATAAAAATATGAAAATACTTGTTATAGGTTCAGGTGCAAGAGAGCATGCTATTTGTTATAATTTAAGCAAAAATGGAAAAGTCTCAAAAATATACTGTGCTCCAGGAAATGCAGGGACAGTAAAAGAAAACAAATGCGAAAATGTAACAATTTCTACAATAGATGAAATACTTAATTTTGCTAAAAAAGAAAGTATAGATTTAACCATTGTTGGAAGCGAAGAGATGCTTGTATACGGAATAGTTGATAAGTTTGAAGAAAACGGACTTAAAATATTCGGACCTAATAAACAGGCTGCTATACTTGAAGGCTCTAAAGCTTATTCCAAAAGTTTTATGAAAAAATATGGTATAAAAACAGCAGAATATGAAGTGTTTAATGATTATAATGAGGCTGATAAATATTTAGAAAAATGCAGTTATCCTATAGTTGTAAAGGCCAGCGGACTTGCTTTGGGTAAAGGTGTTGTAATATGCCAAGATAAAAAAGAAGCTAAAAATGCCATAGAAGATATAATGGTAAAAAAAGTTTTTAAAGAGGCTGGAGATGAAGTTGTAATAGAAGAGTTTTTAGAAGGAGTTGAAGCTTCAATACTTTCAGTTACAGACAGTAATGTTATAATACCTTTTATATCAGCTAAGGATCATAAAAAAGTAGGTGATAATGATACAGGAAATAATACAGGAGGAATGGGTGTTATATCTCCTAATCCTTATTACACAAAAGAGGCAGAAGAATTATTTATTAAAGATATATTGGAACCTACACTTAAAGGAATAAAAGCAGAAAAAATGTCATTTGCAGGTATTATATTTTTCGGGCTTATGATAACTAAAAAAGGCGTATACTTGCTTGAATATAATGTAAGAATGGGAGACCCTGAGACTCAGGCTGTGCTTCAGCTTTTGGAAACAGATTATTTATCTATTATAGAATCAGCAATGAAAAGAGATTTATCTAATTTAAATATTAAATGGAAAAATAAACATGCATGCTGTGTTGTAATGGCTTCAGGCGGATACCCTGCTTCTTACAATAAAGGCTATAAAATAGAAGGCATTGATAAAATTAATGGAAAGTGTTTTATTGCCGGCGCAAAATTGGATGAAAACAATAATATTATTACTGACGGCGGACGCGTTCTAAATGTTGTTAATGTTGCTGACAGTTTGGAAGAGGCTAGAAAACTTACTTATGCAGATATAGAAAAAATAGATTTTAAAGATAAATACTATAGAAAAGATATAGGCTTAATAAAATAAGCATATTATAATTTTTGGTATTAAAAGATATATTAATATAATTTTATTTAATATCTTTTAATACCTTATTTTTAATCTCTTCATCATTCATTTTTTCAGCACATTTTATGCAATTCTCATAAATATATTTAGAATACGGCAAATGCTCATTAGTGAATGCTATTTTTACAAATTCCCATAATATATTAATTTTATCATTATATTCTGTATTTATAATAATTTTTAATGAACTGTCTACTATTGATATTCCAGCATGTATATTGTAAAAGGCTTTATTATTAGCATTTTTTATATCATCTATATTTGAAATAATAATATTCAAAGCTTCATCATAATTAGCAAGCATAATAAGATTTTCTACATAATTGCTTAAATATGAAATAAAATAAAACAAATTTTTTTTCATTAATGCAGGATTCTGTCTGCTTTTTTCATAGGCTTCTTTAGTGATGCAGTATAATTGTTTATTTGCCTCAAGTTCTCCTTCTTTATTGCCTACTTTAATTTCAAAATCTCTCAATCTTTCTAAATTTATTCTGTCCCATTGTTTTATACTAGATTTCCATATATTTATTAATTCATAATATAAATCTTTAAATCCTAATTCTAAAGAGTATTCTATTGCATAGTAAATATTTAAATTTTCTATATTCATTTCAAAGCGTACATTATCATCATAACCAATAGAACAGTCGCTGTTTGCATTTTTTGCTTTTTCAAATAGTTCTTTATTATCTTTATTATACTGATTAAGCAGGAATGTTAAAACTTCTAATGCTATTCCTATGCCTTTATATTTTGAAGTTTTTCTATCCTTTATTTCTTCTTCAAATAAGTAAATTATTATATTTTTTATTGCGTCTTTTTTTAATCCTTTTAAATTTGTATAATACAAAATAGAAAAAGACAGTCTAGCCCTTAATAAATAATTTTTATCAACATCATCTTCAGTATCGCATGAATATTTTTTTATTAAACTGTCAAAATTGTCTTTATTATCATAAAAAGAGCTAACCATATTATCAAAGTCATTTTGATACATTTTTAAAGCGTTTATTAATTTTTCCTGATATAATTCCATAAATGAAAACTCCTAATTCAATACTATATCAAAAAAAGAGGCTTATGTCAAAATAATTATTTTACAAGCCCCGCCCTTTAAAATTTAAAACTTTATTCTGTAGTAACATCTTAGTTAAGTTTATAGCTTAATTAGTAAAAGCATACCCGCCCAAGTGTTTTTTAAATTTATAGCTTTAACATCACGCGGTAAACAGAACTAAAATTTATAGTTTAGTTTTATTGTTAGCGAAATTTATTTTTAGAGCGAGTTTAACGCGTGGTAAAGTAAGTCTTTTAAAAATAAAAAACCTGCCCTAATAAAACTATTAAGACAGGCTTTATATGATTGATTTTAATTAAATAAATATTCCAAAGGTGAACCCTTTTTAACAAAAGGCTTTAATTCTTCAAATGTAAATTCTTTTGCTGGTTCACCTGGAGTATAATATGACCAGCCGTTTTCAAAATCATCGCTCTCTATTATAATTGTTCCAGGAGAATATACTAAAATAACTTTTCCTTGAGGTGTAATACTAAATGTACAATCATATGAGTTATCAAGTAAAGGAGGAAATTTATCTATTAAGTTTTGATCTTTAATATTAAGAAAATCTCCTATATTTATTTGCTTTCCATCATTAATAGAAAATGCTATAAACCCAACACCAGCACTATATCCACCTAGTCCTGCAATGTCAAAAATTATTATACTATCATCAAGATATGTTATTTTATCAAATCTATAATAAGAATACTCTCCAATTGCTTCATTTAAAATATCAGAGTCAAAAACATAAACATTATCCGAATATAAACTATCATCTTCATTTATTATTTGAGCTTTATTTATTTTAGTATTTGCTAAAGATAATTTTATTTTTTTAGAATTTCTATTTCCTTCAAATGTTAAATCATTATACAGAGTACCTTTTATTTGACCTGCTTTGCTGTAATCTGATCCTTCAGAAGTAGCATATCTATTGGCATTATATAAATTTTCTATGTATAATTCATTGCCTTTCATTTCTCCTGTAAAGCTAAAACCTTCATTATTTGATGTATAATAATAACCTTCTGTATAATCATAGTCATTTAATTCATCTCTTATTATTTGTAAATACATTATAGCTTTTTCATTGCCTTCAGTACCTATCAAAAAATAAAACATTCCAGTTTCTTCCTGAGAATATAATTTAGTACTTTGTAAAAGTATAATTAAAGCAAAACTAAAAAGTATAATAATTTTTTTCATTTTTATTTCTCCTTAACAAATTATATATAATATTATTCACCATAATAATTATCACCAATTAAAGCATTAGCAAAACTATATGAAATATCATCTATAGTTATTCTTGAATTGTCTTTTGAATTATATTTATAAATAGTGCTTGTTTTATTATTATTATCAAGCAAAGATATTTGATTTAAATAAAATATACCGTCTTCAGCTTTGAATGTATAATATTTAAAAGTATATTTGCGTTTTTCAAAATGAGAGTAATCTTCTAGTGTAAAATAGTCCCCTTTTGAAACTATATTAATATCGCTGCTTAAAGGAAGTCCGTTAAATCCGCCTGCGAAACTTGCAGAAACATTTCCAAATTGTGCTATACTTAATGGCCCTTTTATTAACCATATACTTGTATAAGAGTCTAAATATTCCATTTGTCCTCCTCTGTCTATAGGAACGCCTGCTGAAAATATATAATAAAATGAATCGCCTACTTTCATGATATTATCAGTATACTCTTTCTTCTCTCCGAAATTAAAGTTTCTTGTATCTGCTTTTTCTATTAAAGTATTAAATTCATATCCTGATTTTATTTTGGCAGCCTCTTTATCTTTATATTCTTTTTTAAGCATATTATTCATTTCATCAATAACTTTTTTATTTACATTCTCCAGCAGCATGTTAATGTCATTAGCCTCTAATGAAAAATCTTTAAATTTATTAAAAACTTCCATATTTTCTTTTTTAGACATTACAGATACAAGAGCGATTATTTCTTTTTTATTAGCAATATAATCAAACGCTTTTTTATCATTATCATCGCTTATTGACATATCAGCACCATTATCTATTAAAATTTTTGCAGCATCAATGTTTTGTTCTCTGCATACCAATATTAAAGGTGTAGAGCCGTCAACTCCTCTGTTATTAATATCAGCCCCAGATTTTACAAGCCCTGAAACTATATCAGAATATCCAAGCAATGCTGAATTGTACAAAGCTCTGTCAAAGTTTTTATCTTTTATTAAAGCACTTATTTCTTCAATACCTTTATCATTTTCATGGCTTTTCAATGCCTGCGACAGATATTTTGAATATTTTGAACATGATAAAAGAAAAATCATAGAAAATATTACAAATAAAATTTTCATATTATTACTCCGATTTTAGATTTTTATAATAATTTGCAATGCCGAAAGGATACAGATGCATTATTAAGCAGTAAAAATTGTATAGAGATTTTTTTAAATAGAATTTTAATAGATTAGTGCTGTGCTGTGCTGTGCTGTGCTGTGCTGTGCTGTGCTGTGCTGTGCTGTG
>NZ_CALXRN010000072.1 GCF_944390595.1 uncultured Brachyspira sp.
TTGTTTCTTTCATCCAAATAAGGAGTGTCTATTTGATGAATATCTCCTGTGAAAACTATTTTTGTTCCTTCGCCTGCTCTTGTTATAATAGTTTTTATTTCATGAGGAGTAAGGTTCTGTGCTTCATCTACTATAAAATAAATTTTGTTCAAACTTCTTCCTCTAATATATGCTAAAGGAGAAATAACTATTTTTTCATTTTCAAGCATTTTCTTTATATTCTTGCTTTCATCGCTGTCATCAGAATGTATATGCTGTATTACTGAAAGATTATCAAATAAAGGCTGCATATAAGGATCTAATTTGCTGTTAACATCGCCTGGTAAGAAACCTAAATCTTTATTAGAAAGTGCTACTACTGGACGGGCTAAAAGTATTTGCCTGTACTCTCTTCTTTTTGCTAAAGCAGCAGCTAATGCCAAAAGAGTTTTACCAGTTCCAGCTTTACCCATTATAGTAACCAAAGGTATGTTATTGTCAAGTAAAACATCCAAAGCCATAGCCTGCTCTTCATTTCTTGGCTTTATTCCATAAGCATCTATATTAGTGTCAACATGAACTATAGTATTAGTATCTTCTTTATATTTTCCTATTACTGCCTCATCATCTTCTTTTACTCTGTAGCAGAAATATGTATTAGGGTAAATTGAATGCTCTCCCTTTACTGCTATCTCTTTATTTTCACTAAGTTCTTTTATATAAACCTTTGCATTGTCTCCCGAAATACTTTCTATACCTGTGAACAATGAAGATAGTTTTTCTATCTTATCAGTATTATAATCCTGAGTATCAATGCCTAAACTTCTTGCCTTCATTCTCATGTTAATATCTTTTGTTATGAGAATTACTCTTTGATTTTCACATTTTATATTATAAGCACATGATAATATTTTATGATCCGGTATATTGCCTGAGAATATTTTTCTAAAATCATCCCTCTCTTCATTATTAACATCTATAAATACTTTACTTTTATTATCAAGCAAAGCACCTTTTTTAAATATATCTTTTACTCCCTGAAGTTCTTCATTTTTCTCTACAATAACATCAAGTTCTCTTATAAACTCTCTTGCATTAAAGTTAATTGTATCGCTTCCTTTTTTAAACTTATCAACTTCTTCCAAAACTGTAATAGGTATAACAATATTTGTCTCCTCAAAAGAAAATATTGATTTAAAATCATGTAATATAACATTAGTATCAAATACAAATACTTTTTTATTAGGTATAAAATTTTCTGTCATCGCAAATCCTTTTGTTGATTTTTACAGCATAACTTTTAAATGCTATATAATAAGTATTATACAAAAGAAAGAAAAAAGCAAATGATGAATGCTTCTATTTTGAAAACTTAATATTTAAAACTTGACAATATAATTAAATATCATATCATTTATTAAAATGTATATTAGGAGAAATATATGAGTAAAGATTTCAAAGAACAATTTGATAAAGTAAAGCATCTGCTTACTCCTATTTTTGATTTGGATAAAGCATTTAGAGATAAAGAATTTAATAATATAAAATTAGATGTTCTCGAAATAGGAGAAGTTAATCTTACAAGCGGAAAAATAATAGCATGCGATCCTTTAGCATATTTATATGAAGATGATATAGCTCCTTTTATACAAACAGTAAAACCTAACAAGTATAAAGTATCTCTTCTTATTATAGAAGATGAAGAGAGAATCGCTATGGCAAAAATTTCTTTCTCAAATAAAGAGCCTAAAAGATATGAACTTGCTGTAACTGGAGAAGAAGATTTATCAGAAGTAGAAGAAGGAGAATTTTTCGGATATCCTGTAGATGCCGGTATGGGATGCGTATGCGATGAAGAAGCTGCAAAGAAATATTTAAGTTATGAACAAGATTTAGAAGAAAACAATAAAGATTTTGATAACAGATATGATGATTTATTTGCTGACTTATTAGAAGAAAATGCCAAGAAATATCCTAAATATCAATCTGAATACGGCGACTGGCTTAATTGGAATATACCGAATTCTAATTTAAATATAGTATTATTTACAAGCGGTTATGGAGATGGTTATTACCCTTCATATTTTGCTTATGATGAAAATAATGAAATATGTGCATTCTATACTATATTTATAGATTTAGAATGAAGATGATGAATAAATTATAAACTTATAATTAAAGTTCCTGCTGTAATCATCAAAGCCCCTATTATCACCTTTAATGTTAAGGCTTCTTTTAAAAATAAGGCAGCCAATATTATAGTAAATACTAAAGAAAGTTTATCTATTACAACAACTTTATTAACCTCCCCTATTTGCAATGCCTTAAAATAAAAAAGCCATGATAACCCTGTTGCTACTCCTGATAATATTATAAATAGAAGAGTTTTTTTATCTATATTTTTTACAGCTTCTACAGTATTAATGGAGTTATATGAATTAACATAGAAAACTACAACCCAAGACATTATCAGAATTACTATTGTTCTAATTGCTGTTGCCAAATTTGAATTTATATTTGAAAGACCAATTTTTACCAATATTGCTGTCATGCTTGCAAATATTGCTGATAAAAATGCATATAATAAATACATAAAAATATTAAATCCTTTAATGATAATTTTTTAAATAGTGTAATCTTAATTATATATAAAACCCAAAAAAATGAAAATTATAATATTTTTCTTGATTTTTTAATAAAAATATTATAGCCTATTATATGTTAAGAAAACATAGGAGTAAGTACTTATGAATAAAAAAATTCCTATTATAATCGCAGCTGCTTCAATAATAACAATATCAAGTACAATAATACTGCTAAAGAAAAGAAACAAAAGTACTCTTCATCTTAAAAGCTATGACGGAAAATTCAGCATAGAGTTTCCAAACGGCTGGAAATCTTCAAAAACTAAAAATGAATTAAATGAAAATTCCAATTTAGAAGCAATTAATAATAAAAACGGAATATGCTTCATAATGTTTTCAAAATCTAAAAATGAATTAAGCAATATAAGCTTAGATGAATATAATGAAACTATTTTAAATTCTATAAAAGAAGAAAATATAATATCCAATGATAAAATAAGTATTAATAATAAAACTATTCATATAACAGAGTTTAATTCATATTATGAGAATATGCTTATACATTATATTTTATATACATTAGAAACAGAAAATTATTTTCATCAGGTAATGGCTGCACTTATTAATAATAATTTAAAAATAAAAATAGATAAAAAACAATTTAATACAATAAATAATATTTTATTAACATTGAAAGAGATTTAAAAAATCAATGAGTAAAAATACTTTATTAATAATAATATTCTTTTTGTTATCTGCTTTAATAGTGTATGGAGAGCAGAAAATTTTCATATCTACAAAATTAAAGGGAAATGATTTACGCAAAGAAATAATTAAATGGGTAAAAAATCAAGCCGATGATAATAAATTTAGAAGTTATGATAACGGACTTGTTTATTTATTTTATGTATCAAATAAAGTTATAGATAATAATTCATTATGCTTTGACATCAATTTTCATATAGAATATGAGAAGTTTATAGTTGATTTTTCAAATATAAAATTGTTAAACAATGAAACAGGCGAATCAGAAAATTTAAAATTTAGTACATGGTCTACACTTACAAACAGCGGATGGTTCAAAGAATATAATGATACTATAACAATGATAGTAGAAGAATTAGAAAATATTATTAATGAGTAATGAAAATATATGCAAGAATTAATTTTATTCCCAAATAATAAAGCTAAAAATAATTATCTAAGAGATAAATATAATTATTATACAATGGATATAAGCAATTATAAAACTCTTCATCAATTTTATAAAATTCATTTTGATGCTTTTCAATCAAATTATAATAGAGAAAATTCTAAAAAATATGCCGATGCCTCAATAGCTGTGATTAATCTTCATACAGCATTAAATGAATATATAAAGCATAATAAAAACTCTTTAATTTCAAAGCAGAATATCACTTATGAACTTGCAGATACTTTATATAAAACTATGGAAGAGATTACATTTGCCGAGCTTATATCAAATAATGATAAATTATGTTATGAATATGATAGTCTAAAAGAAATAAAAGATATAATATCAATATATAAAAATATAAATAATGAAAATGATTTATTGGATCAATTTGATACTTTTAAACTATTTATAAATGCAATACAAAATAAAGAAATAATTTCTTTTAATGAATACAATAAAATAATAATTTATAATTTTGAAAAAATACCTCCTATACATACAATATTTTTAGAAAATATAGCAAAACATTATAATATAAATATAGAAGCTGTAATGCCTTATGATATGAGTAATTATTTCAAACATTATAAAATGTTTTTTAATTCAATAGATAATCTAAAGTCAAACAATATATCAAATTTTTCAAATGCATTAATAGAAAAGAAGAATTTAAATAAATATAAAGACAGTATTAAATTTATAGCAGGTTTCGGAGCCAAGCAGGAAGCAGATACAGTTGTTGATGAGATAATTAAATTAATAAATAACGGAACACCTTTATATGATATAGGAATAGTTTTTTCAAATATACAAAAATATAATGAAGCTGTTTCAAGTAAATTAAAAGAATGCGGAATTAAATTTAATGAAAGAAGAGCGAGTTTTTTATGGAAGGTGCCTATTATACCGGTATTAACTTCTATATTTTTAATATTAGACAGTTATGACGGCGAAGCAGATGTAGATATGCTTATAAAAATATTATCATCATCCTACATACAGAATATAAAAGGAATAAACCCTTATAATATAAGAGATTTAATTTATGCTCCTAATTCAGAAGAAATATTTTCAAAGATGTCTTTAAATGAATTGAAAATAAAAATATCAAAAAAATTCTCTAATAATAAAGAGACGGCGGATTCTATAATAGAGTTTTTAAATCTTTTAAATAAATTGGTATCAAAAAAAACTTATAAAGAAATAGGATTAACTTATATTAATATATTAAAATTTTTAAAAATTGATTCTTTATTTACAGAAGATGAAAATAATACTAATATATTTAATAATTTCTATAAATCAAAAGATGAATATTTTTATAGGGATAATCAGGCATTAGCTTTATTTTTAGATTTTGTATTGAAAATAGCCAATACAGAAAATAAAGAAAAAATAAACCATTTAGATTTTTATACAGCTTTGAATGTACTGCTTAGAGATAAATCGCTTATGCTTTCAGATAATAGAGAAACTTCAGTAACTGTAAGCAATATGTATGATGCAAGAGGATTAAGATTTAAATATTTATTTATACTTGGAATGAATAATGACTTTTTAGTAAGAAGACCTAATACATTTTTTATAAGCGGAAAATTAAGAGATGCTGTAAACAAAAAATATTCCAAATATATTTTTAACACTCCGGAATTGCTTGCTGATAGTTCTTATGCTTTATTTTTAAATATAATATCTTCATGTTTTGAAAATACTAATATTTATTTTTCATTCAGACTTAAAGATGAGGATGCAAATCCTGAACTTCCTTTTTATTATATTGAAGATTTATATTCAGAGCTTTATAATGATGATTTTAAATTTGAAACTCTTCAAAAAAACGGACTTATATATAGAAAAGATTATATACCAAGAGGAAAAAATATACATACAAAAAAAGAAAATATTATGAGCTTATTCTTCTACAATGAAGTGGAAGATGATATTGAGGATTTAGAAGATATAGTAAAAACAGTAGAACATAAATCTCAAAAAAACGGATATAATAATTTTGAAGATAAGCATGAAGAGATAAAAGACTTCTTTAATAATATTTTTAAAAACAGCGTATCTGTAACTACTTTGCAGGCTGTTATGGAATGCCCTGCTAAATTTTTTCACTCTAATTTATTTGAAAAAAAATCTGTTATTTCAAATGTTCAGGGCATAAGCTATATGGAAAAAGGTATTACATATCATAATATTTTTCAAAACTTTTATCAAAAAGTTAAAGAACAAAATGATTCATTGGACTGCTCTCTTAAAGAAAGCGAGTTTAATAATTATAATGATATAGCAAAACAAGCTATAGAAACAGAAATAGAAAGACTTAATGCTTTATATTCAAAGAAAGATTTAAATGACAGATATTTTATAGAATATCAATTAGATCAGAATGTTATAAGAGAAGAAGCTTTAAATGTTATGAATTCTTTTATAAAAAAAGAGATAAGAGAAAACATCATAAAAGATGAAGAAATGGGATATCATTATATACCTTACAGATTTGAAGAACATATAGGAAGCAAAAATTACGAAGATAAAAATGCTATTATATATTCAAACGTAGATTTCACTCTTAAAATAAATGGAAGAATAGATAGAATAGATTTCAGCTATGAAGATAAAAACTTAAAAAAAATCAATGGAATTAGAATAGTTGATTATAAATCAAGTTATACATCTGAAAAGAAAAAAAAGATTGATGATGAGATAGAATTAAAAAAAGATATTATAAATACATATTTCCAGCCTATTTTATATTTAAAATATATATTATCCAAATATATAAAAGACGATGTATCTGACAGAATAAAAAACTGCGAAGTTGTATTTACCATATATAAAGAAAAGGATGTTGTTGATAAAAATACTAATATAAATAAAGTATATAATGACAGAGATTTGCTTCTTTCTATATGCGGATACATTGACAGTAATTATAATTTAAATAATTATTTTGATGAAGTATTCAATGAAATATTAAACGGCAAACTTGTTTATAAGCCAAGCGATAAGGCATGCTCTGCTTGTTTTAACAGTCAGTATTGCGATTTTTATAACGGTTCTGTTTCAGAAGAAGAATTATAAAAATATTATATTAACAACTAAAATTTTGCATATTTTTTGACTTTTTGATTTAAAATCATATACTATATAGTATATCAAAAAATAAAAAAGGAGTATAAATATGAAAGGGTTTGCTATGAAAAAAATAGGTGAAACAGGCTGGGTAGAAAAAGATATACCTGCTTGCGGACCTCTTGATGCTATTGTAAAACCTTTAGCTGTAGCAATATGTACTTCTGATATACATACTATTGCTGGCGCTATAGGTGAAAGAAAAGACATGATTTTAGGGCATGAAGTATGTGCTGAAGTTCATGAAGTTGGTTCTTTGGTAAAAGATTTTAAAAAGGGTGACAGAGTATTAGTTACTGCTATAACTCCTGATTGGAGTACAGTAGAAGCTCAAGGCGGTTATTCTATGCACTCCGGCGGAATGCTTAACGGATGGAAATTCTCTAACGTAAAAGACGGAGTATTTTCTGAATATTTCCATGTAAATGATGCTGACGGAAACCTTGCTTTACTTCCTGAAGGAATGGATCCTATAGATGCTTGTATGATTTCTGACATGGTTCCTACTGGTTTCCATGGTGCTGAATTAGCTGATATACAATATGGAGACAGCGTACTTGTTATAGGTATAGGACCTGTTGGACTTATGGGTGTTGCTGGTGCTGCTTTAAGAGGAGCTTCAAGAATTATTGCTGTTGGTACTAGACCTAAATGCGTTGAAGTTGCTAAAATATATGGCGCTAATGAATTTATAAGCTATAAAAATGGTCCTATAGATCAGCAAGTATTAAAAATGACTAACGGAAAAGGTGTAGATAAAGTTATTATAGCAGGAGGCGGTGTTGAAACTTTCTCTGAAGCTGTTAAATCTTTAAAACCTGGCGGAAAAATTGGTAATGTTAACTATTTAGGTTCAGGAGACAATGTATTAATACCTAGACTTGAATGGGGTGTTGGTATGGGTCATAAAGCTATATTCGGCGGACTTATGCCTGGTGGAAGATTAAGAGCTGAAAAACTAGGTTCTTTAGTTTCTTCAGGAAGATTAAATGTTAGACACTTAATCACTCATATATATGAAGGCTGGGATCAGCTTCCTGAAGCTGTAAAAATTATGGGTGAAAAACCTGCTGACTTAATTAAACCTGTAGTAAGAATTCAAAAATAATAATAAAATATATTATTATAAAAGATGCCGGTATAATTTTTTATTCCGGCATTTTTTTATATATTTACAGTTCTATATTCCAATTTGCAGATTGTATAATAATATCTATTTCGCTGTATGCTTTTGAAAGCTTATCTATTTCTTTTTGAATATCTTTAACATTTACCAAAGTAGTCATTTTTATTTCATTCTTAGATGTTCTGTAATTTTTATTATAAACTTCCTGCAAAATATCTTTATAAATTTGTATATCTCTAAGCAGCTTATCTCTCATGCTTAATGCTTCTGCCATTGATATGCCTGTATCTAATATGCTTTCATGATTTTTAGTATTTATTTTTTTTGTAATATCATAAAGTTCATTATTAGTCTTTATATAGTCTTTAATTAAATAATGAGCATTCTCATCCGGTTCATCATTTTCCTGAACTCTTACATTATTTTTTGCCCTTTCTTTCAAATTTTCTAGTTTTTTTATATATTCATCCCTTTTTATTAAAGCTTCTCCTAATTTCATAAATATTCTTCTCCTTTTTTATTACTATATTATAATATAGTTAAACGATTTTATTTTGTCAATTAATTTTATATAACTTAATTAAATATATTTTATTTTTTTACTAATGATATGTTTTAATATGTACTATGAAAAATATTTTTTATCTATGTTTATTTTTAATAATAATCAGCGTAAGCTGCAATATGTATGTAAATGATAATATAGGAATATTAGTATTTGATGAAGATATAAAAGGCAATAAAATAACCAATGAAAAATTAGAGTTTGTATTGGTAAAACGTGAAAATACCAATAGTTTTAACAAACTTACATACTTTGCAGGCAATATAAATAATAAAAGCGGATATCAGCCCATAAATGATATTATGGAGGCTATGTATATAGAAGATATTAATGATACTAACAGTGCTAAACCTATAAATACTAATGATTATAAAATGATGATAGATTATAATAAAGAAAATATACTATTTAAAGATAATGACGGTAAAGAGTATATCCTTCCATTAAATAATAATGAAAATACTTGGTTTTACAAACTGCTTGACAATGATATCAAATAAATATTGAGATTGATTTTTTTCTATACGATTGTATAATTACTGTAATTAATTATTGTAGATGACGATAATAATTATAATATATTAAGTATTGAAAGATAGGAAATAGAATGTATATAAAGAATCTTAATTTGCATGGATTCAAATCATTTGCTATAGAAACAAATATAGAGTTTAACGAAGGAGTTACAGTAGTTCTTGGACCTAATGGTATAGGAAAAAGCAATATTGTAGAAGCTTTTTTATGGGTTATGGGAGAACAATCTGCCAGCAGATTAAGAATAGACAGTGCCAAAGGTTTGGAAAGTGTTATATTTCATGGTACAGACACTAGAAAACCGTCCTCTTTAGCTCAGGTTGCCCTTACATTAGACAATAAATCCAGATGGATAAAAAAATATGATATTGATGAGGTTATAGTAACACGCAAATACTATAGAAAAGGATTATCTGAGTATTATATCAATGATGAACAGGTAAGATTAAAAGATATTGTTGATATGTTTTTAGACACAGGTTTGGGTAAGAATGCCTATTCTGTTATTAAGCAGGGTACCGTTTCTGAAATTGCCAAGCAGAAACCAGAAGAGAGAAGAAGCATAATTGAAAATGCTGCGGGAATAAGCAAATATCTTGAAAGAAGAAGAGAAGCCACAAAAAAACTTGAAGAGTCTGAAAAAAATCTTGATAATGTAAAAATACAGATTAAAGAGGCTGAAAAACATTATAAATCTTTAAAAGATCAGGCCGCAAGAACTGAAAAGTATTACTCATTAAAAGATGAGCAGAAAAAAATAAATATAAGCATTAATGTTAATCAAGTAAAAAAATTAAGAATTACTTTAGAAGAGCAGACTAAAAGTTTGGAAGATCATAATAATAAAAAACAGGAATTAGAAAAAGAGCTTGAAGATTTAGATAATCAAAAGCAGCAGGAATTATTAAAATTTGAAGAAACTAGAACATTGTCAATAGAGCTTGATAAACAGGTATCATTGATTATGACTGAACTTACCCATATAGAGAAGATGGCCAATCAATTAAAAAATCAGCTCGATAATGCAAGCAAAGAAAAAGAAGAAACTATAAACAGAAAAAACATTTTATTAAAAAGACTTGAAGAAGATAAAAATAAAATAGCAGAACTTGAAGAGGATGTAAAAACTATAGCTGAGAACATAGAAAGATCATTAAAAGAACAGGAAATAGAAGAAAACAATATTGCAAATGAACAGAATAAAATAGCAAGTTTGAATGATCAAATTTCTATGATAACTCAGGAAAATCAAAATGCCGCATTAAAAATTGCAGATGCAAGAGAAAGACAATTAGAAGTTATAAATAAAATAATAACTGAGATAGATGAAAAGAAAAAAGATGTTATGGGAAACAGCTTTTATCAGAATATAGGAAAGCATGAATCTGATATTGATATAGGCTTTAATAATCTTCTTAATTCTATTAATACAAAAATGAATACTATAAGAGATTTTGAAGATGACGGAGTATTGTCAAATTTAAATGAACTTAATTTTAATTCAATTTCTAGTTTTATTAAGAATTTGGGAGAGATTTTAGAAACAGAAAAAAAAGATGCTTTATTTTTACAAGGTATATTTAAAGAGTATACTAAAATAAAAGACCCTTTTGTTGATTTGCTTTTCGATAAAGAGGGTACTTATATGCAGAAAGAGGCAATAGATAAAGAAATATCAGACTTGGAAGGATTTATAAAAGCTAATATAGAAAAAATGGAAGAATTAAATAATGAAATAAGACTTTCAACAGAAAATATAAATAAATCCAATTCTATTCTTACAACTCTTACTATAGAAAGAGCAAAATACGAAACAAATAGAAAAGCATCCGAAGAGAGAAAAGATTTAATATTAAAAAGCATGAAGCTGGTTGAAGATGAATTTGCTTCTTTAAATGAAAAAATAAACAGACTTGAAGAAGATTATAAAAATCTTAATGAAGAATATAAGGAAAACTCAATTACTTATAAAGAACTTGAAAAGAAAAAATCAAAAACAGAAAGCGAATCAAGACATAAAGCAAATGAAATAAAAAAGGCAGAATCTGCATTATCAAATTTTGAATCAAGTTTGGCAAAACGTGTAAGAAAATTAAATGAAATAAATGAAAACATTACAAGAGTCGGAGAGAGAATAAATCAGAGCAAAGATAAAATTAATGATATATATACTCATTTCTATGAAAATTATACTCTCAATTTAAAAGAGTTTGAAGATAATACTCAAAATTTAATAGATGAAGAAACTTTCAGGAATAAATTAAATACTGTTAATGAAAAAATCAAAAATTTAGGCCATATAAATGAAATGGCTTTAGATGAATATCAGGAAGCTAAAAACAGATTTGATTTTTTAAGCAAGCAGAAAGAAGATTTGGAAAAATCCAAAGAAGAGATATTAAAAATAATAGTAGATGCCAATAAAAAAGCAGGAGAAGATTTCTTAAAAACATTCAATGAGATAAATAAAAAATTCTCAGAAACTTTTAAAATATTATTCGGCGGCGGTAATGCAGGATTAAAAATACAAAATGAAGAGGATTTATTAAACAGTCCTATAGATATATTCGCACAGCCTCCTGGCAAAAAAATGGAAAATATAGTTTCTTACTCAGGAGGAGAGCTAACAATGACAGGGCTTGCCTTAGTATTCGCAATATTCTTATACAGACCTAGTCCTTTCTGTATACTTGATGAGGTTGATGCCGCACTTGACGGAGCTAATATTATAAGATACAAGAATATGGTTAAAAATCTTTCTGATAAAACTCAATTCTTAATCATTACGCATGATGAAGTTTCGGCTACTATTGCTGATGCTTATTACGGAATAACAGCAGAAGAAAAAGGCGTATCAAAAATATTTACCGTTAAAGTAGATAAAGACGGTACTGTAAATGGAAGTCAGGAACAATTAGTAACTCAGGAATAATTTTTAATGTACATATAACTTTATATATAATAAAGCTATATGTATCTTAAAAAGATATAAAAATCAATTTACTTTTGAAAGCAGTCCATTGCTTGTAGTATTATCGGTATTTTCTATTGTTAATGTCATATAACCATCATTAAAAACAAATGAATATCTCTTTCCATTTTTGGATGCAGTATATGAATTATCAGAAGTTTGTATTAATTCTTCTTCTGATATATTCGTTACTCCCTCATATCCATTATCTTCTTCTATAGTAATTGCTATAGAACCAAATTCATCAACTATTACTGTGCATTTATTGGTTATAAGCTGTCTCGTATTTTGAGTAGTATTTAAAACCCCCTTCATATCTGCTTTCATTTTTCATAGGATTATTACTGCAACTTAAAATAAAAAATATATAAATAGATAATATTATAATTTTAGAAATATCTTTCATAAAAACCCCAAATAAATAATTTAATTTTATAGATAGTAAAACTTTTTATAAATTTGTAAATAGTAATTTATCAAATTATTTTTTTACCATAGTATTATTAATAATTATATCTTCAGCTCCGTAATTCATAATTCCATTTATAGTACAGTTTGTAACACTTTCAAAAGTTATAGTCATAGTTATTGTAAAATTTGATGCTTCCATTGCTCCGTCTGTTTCCGGTTTGAATGAATAATCTTCTATTATATATTGATTATTTTTTACTTGAACATTTGAAATTATTACAGGACTGCTTCCTATAGGCAAAGAAACAGTATTCTCATCATTAACTGTCATTGCCATCCCTATTATATTGCCTAAATCCCCTACCCAAACTCCTGCATATTTATTTGCATTAGATTTTGTACAGCTTATAAGCAGCATTAATAATAAAAATGCTGAAAACATTTTCTTCATTATTTATATTATCCCTTTTTAGTAAAACTATTCTCTTCGCCTTTAAGCATTCTTTTATAATTTGGTATATGTTTTACTATAATGAATATGGCTAAAAGTATAGCAATTGGAAGAAGAACTATAAAGTTTATATTAAAAAATATTCTGTATAAAAAATTAACCTTGAAATATAATAAACTCAAAACTATAGGGAAAGCAATAGCCCCGAAAGTAGAACCTATAGCAACCGTTTTTTTAGATAAGAATAAACCTATAAAGAAAAATACCATAGTAATAATCAAACTTATAGGAGCAAGCATAAACATTGAACCTGCACTTGTTGCTACTCCTTTACCGCCTTTAAAACCTAAAAATATAGAAAATACATGCCCCAATATAGAAGCAACAGCACATGCAACTAAAATATAACTATGATTTGAAATTATACTTGAGAGAATAAAAGAAGGAACAACAACAGCTATCATTCCCTTTCCTATATCGCAAATATAAGCAGCAATTCCAGCCTTTTTACCGCATACTCTAAGAACATTGCTTGCACCCGGATTACAGCTTCCTTCCTTTCTAACATCATGCCCATTTATTTTACCTATTATAAAAGAAAATGGTATAGCTCCGATTATATAGGATATTAATATGCTTATTACTATTTTAATTATCATCTTTTTTACCCCTCTTTCTGAAATTAAGTATTATAGGTGTTCCTCTGAAGTCAAACATCTCTCTGAATCTATTTTCTAAATATCTTTTATAATGCGAATTTAATTTATGCGGATGATTGCAAAATACAGCGAATGCAGGAGGATTTACTCCAGTTTGAGTAACATAAAAAATCTTGAAAGGGCTTCTTCCAGCTGTAATAGTATATTCTCTTGTGGCACGAACCATAGTTTCTGTCAGTGCATGAGTTTCAAATCTCTGAAGTCTTGTTTTAGCAACTCTTACGGCAAGCGATAAAAGTTTTTCTGCATCATTTTTTCTTGTAGCACATACTCTTGCATAAAAAGCATAATTAAGAACAGGAAAAGTCTCTTTCATATAAGCTTCATAATCATTCCAAGTTGTTCCCTTATCTCTTATATCCCATTTATTTGCTGCTATTACTATTCCTTTTCTTCTTTCTATTATAAGATTAGCTATTGTTTTATCCTGATCCGTAAGACCTTCAAAAACATCAAGCATTAATATGCATACATCTGAAGATTCTATAGCCTTTATTGCTCTGTTTACACTGTAATATTCAACATCCGTATTAACATTTTTTTTCTTTCTTATTCCAGCTGTATCAACTAAACAAATATCATCGCCTTTAAAATTAAAAGTTTCATCTATTGCATCTCTTGTAGTTCCCGCAATATCCGAAACTATGCTTCTGTCTTTTCCTATTAATGTATTTAGTAAAGTGGATTTTCCTGCATTAGGTTTTCCAACTATTGCTATATTGATTGTTTTCTTTTGTGCTATATATTCATCAAGTCTATATTGTTTTGATTTTTCTTTTTTATTATAACTTTCTTCTTCATCTTCTTCGTCTAAATCATCATCATAATATTCAAAATCTTCAACATTATTTTCAATTTCTGTTATATCATCATCTTCTTCATTATAATTATCATTTTTAGAAATTTCTCTTTCAGCTTCTAAATCAAATCCGTTTCTTTCAAGAATTTCTAATATTTTTTCTCTTAAATCATCAATACCGTTATTATGTTCAGCACTTATTGGTACTATGTCTTTTATACCCAAAGAATAAAATTCATTTATTAAATCCGTATGCGAATCGGCATCCACCTTATTAACAACAAGTATAATAGGTTTTCCTGATTTTCTTATAGTATTTATAAAATGTCTGTCATCGGGATGAGTTTGATGGGCATCAACGAGAAATAAAAGTATATCAGCCTCTTCCATAGCTGTTTTTAAAGCTTTTTCTCTTACCTTTTCATTTAGAACATCATCGCTTATATCAAGAAGTCCGCCTGTATCAAATACGTTAAATGCTATATCATCAATATAAGTGCATGCCATACTTATATCTCTTGTTACTCCGGCCATAGGATCAACTATAGACTTTCTCCTTCCAACAAATCTATTAAAAAGTGTAGATTTTCCAACATTAGGTCTTCCAAGTATGGCAATATTTTTCATTCATTAAACCCTTAATACAATAATAGTGTACAAGTTAAAATAATATCATAATTTTTAATATATTGCCATTATATTTTTATCTCATAAAAATTATAAAATATACAGCAATTCTATAATCTTTTTCGGTATTTTTTTATTTTGAAATATTTAGTTATATATTTTTAATTATATTTAAAATACCATATACACCTATTATTGACTTTTTTGATTTAATAATATATATTATTAAATGAGGTTTTATTTTTATGAAAAGTTGTATTATGTCATTAATTGCATATTCAAACACAACATCATAAATAATATTAAAAATAAATAAAATAAAGCTAATTACCAAATTAGTAAGTAAGTGCACATACTTATAAAAATATAAACAATAATGGAGGTGTATAATGAAAAAATTAATTTTAATTCTATCATTTTTATTGAGTATCTTTACTATATCTTGTTCAAATAATAATAACAATATATTTGATGCTATAGTAAATAATGATTTAGAAGGTCTCAAAAAACTAATAAACAAAGAAAATATTAATACTGGAATAACCATAAAGGATGAGGTTTCTATATTAGATAGATCTTATGAGATTAATAAAGAAACTCCCATCATATTAGCTGTACTTAGTAAAAATAAAGATATGATAAGATATCTGCTTGATAATGGTGCTGATCCTTCTATTTATGACGGCAGAGAGAGAAATGCTTTTCTTTGGGCTTGCGGTGCAGGTAATGTTGAAATTATACAGATGTTAGTT
>NZ_CALXRN010000073.1 GCF_944390595.1 uncultured Brachyspira sp.
ATATTTTTTCTAAAAAGTAATTATAATTTAGTTATATTATTATAACTAGTTTAATATAATAAATAAAAAATTAAAATGTTTCCATTAGTTCTAAAATTATTCCGTCAGGATCCTTAAAATATAATGCCTTGCTTTTTCCAAATCCATAAGCTGTAAAATCAAATTCCTGAGGCGATGATAAACACTCTACATTATTCTTTAGTAAGTGTTTATATACATTTTCTATATTGTTTACTTTGAAGCAAATTTCTGATGTTGAAATTTTATTTAATTGAGGTTTATCTTCTATTGTTTTATGATTTATAAATTCTAATAGTTCTATTGGAGGAGATATTATATTATCGCTGCCATTTAGATAGGCAATTTTTATTTTACAGTTTTCCATATTAAAAAGTGCATCTGTTTCTTTGCCTTCCATTACAGCCTGACCTTTGAAAGTTAATCCTAATATATCTCTATAGAATTTAATAGATTTTTCTATATCACTTACTGTGATCCCTATATGCATTACTTCTTTTAACATTAATATATCCATAAATTTTATTTTTTATGTATAAAATATATAAAAAATAAAAAAATATTTTATGATTTTTTAAAAGTTGACAATAGTTAGTTTTTAGTATATAATATACGCAAAATATAATGATATCTAAAAAAAAATCTAATAAATAGAGGTGTAATATGTCAGGACACTCCAAGTGGGCTAGTATTAAACATAAAAAAGCCGCAAATGACTCAAAAAAAGGTAAAATTTGGTCTAAAATAGCTAAAGAAATAACAATTGCAGTAAAAGAAGGCGGAAGCCCAGATCCAGATCAAAATGCTAGATTAAGAATGGTTATAGTTAAAGCTAAAGGTACTAACATGCCTAATGATAATATAGATAGAGCTATAAAAAGAGGTTCAGGTGCTGGAGAAGGTGCTAATATTGAAGAAATGTCTTATGAGGGTTATGCTCCAGGAGGAGTTGCTATCATTGTAGATGTTGCTACTGATAATAAAAATAGAACTGCTGCTGAAATAAGATCTATATTTAGTAAAAACGGCGGAAACTTAGCAGAAAATGGTGCCGTTTCTTGGCAGTTTAAGAAAAAAGCTGTAGTAATGATTCCTGCTGCAGGAAATACTGAAGAAGGATTAATGGATATAGTTCTTGATGCAGGTGCTGAGGATATAGAGGAAGACGGAGAAGTATTTACTATTACTGGTCCTATGGAATCTTTATCTTCTATAGTTGATGCCTTAAAAGCTAAAGGAATTGAGCCTGAAAGTGCTGAAATAGTACGTATAGCTGATAATACTATGACTATAGCTGAAAGCGACGCTAAAAAAGTTATGAAAATCATAGGTCTTTTTGAAGATCATGATGATGTTTCTGCTGTTGCTACTAACTTAGAAATTACTGATAATTTAATAGAAGAATAATATTTTATCATAAAATAAAAGCAATTATATACTTTATGATAACTTTAGGAATAGACCCAGGATTTGCTAGATGCGGGTATGCTTTTATAGAAGCTAAAAACTCCGCATACAAAATAGTAAATTCTGGGCTTATTGAAACATTTTCAAATCAACCATACAATAAAAGACTTTCAACAATATATACAGAATTAAATACTCTAATAAACAAATATAATCCTAATGATGCTGCTATAGAAGAACTGTTCTTTTCTAAAAATACAACAACAGCTTTAAAGGTAGCTGAGGCAAGAGGCGTTATAATATTGACACTTACACTTAACAATATTGATTTTACTGAATATAAACCTAAAGAAATAAAATCTCAAATAACAGGAAATGGAAATGCTAATAAGGATGCCATGATGAAAATGGTTAATCTTTTTACTGGTTCTAATATTATTCAAGATGATACGGCAGATGCTGTTGCTATTGCTTTGGCACATGCTTCAAGAAATAGAATTCTTAAATAAATTTGTCAAAATATAATATTTAGCTGCATGATTTTATGTTATAATTATGAATATTTCTTATATTAGCTTTACTGATTCAAACTAATATAAGAAATAATTTATAATTTTAATTAAATATCATCAATCATATATATATTATCATCACGTTCCGTTTTTTGTTTTTCTGTTTTTTCTTCTTGATTATTATTTTCTTCAGAAGGAGCCGCTTCACCTGATTCCTGTTTTTGAAGTATCATTGATTTAATTTCTGATTCATAGCTTTTAATCATAGTATTATCAAAATTAGCATTAAGAAGCAGCTCTCTTAATTGTTTCAAATCATATACATAAGTGTATGTATGTTTAGCACTTCCTATCTGCTCTAAAGCTCTTATTGCTAATAAATCAGATGAAATAAGCTCTTTCAAAAATACAATGCTTCTTCCGCTTGTAATTTCATTATCAGTTAATGAATACACTTCAGATTCACCATATTTATTTAATATCATACTTCTAGGTTCATTTTTATCTAATCTATAAATTAAATCTATTTTGTCATCATCGCTGAATCTTTCTTTAAATAATAGAGACGGCGTATATATGTTGATATTAATACTATCTTTAGTTATTTTAATATATAAAGTATTATAATTTAAACTGTTTTGTTCTTGTGCTTTAATGTATAAAGATATTTCTTTTTCATCTGTAATAGGATCTATTTTTTCAACTAGATTCCATTTTCCTATATCATAGCTATCATAGTATTGAGAATATAGTATTGAAGATATTGCTAAAACAATAATAAAAATTATTTTTTTCATAAGGTAACTCCGTTTAACTCTTACTATATATATTATGATAGCTTTATGAATTTAAATCAATAAAAAATATATTTTTTTTATAATTTTAGTTTACATAATCTGACTATTAGTTTACATATTAATAAAATTTGATGGAAATTTTAATTTTTTATAATTTGTCCGTATTGTTTTTTTGTTTCAACATATGAGCTGTATAAATCATTTTTTATTGTTTCAATGTTGTATTTTTCACCGTTAATTTGAGCATCTATTAATTTTGGATTATTATTTTCTATTTTGAATTTTAAAAATGATTTCCATTTATTATTGGCAGATGATATATTAACTGTAACATAATCATTACTATCTTCCCATTTTACATCATATCCAAGTTTAGAAAATACAGTATCAATTATTTCTCCTATGGTTGCATCTCTATGAGGAAGGAAATAATTATTTCTTACAATATTAACCCTGTAACTTAAATTATTATTTTTTATGTCAGGAGTATTATTAAAATTATTGTTGTTATTTAAATTATTATTATTAAAATTTTGATTATTATTTGGTTTATAATAATTATTATTGTTTTGATTATTATAATAATTATCATTATAATAATTATAGTTATGCTTTTTATATAGATCGTATAATTTATTATCTATATTTTCAGTGCTGTAAGCAATGCCGTCTATTTCAAGAGCATTTAATTCCCAAGAGTATAAATCTATTATTTTAAACTGTATTGTAACTTTTTCATTATCAGAATATGCATTCATATTAACATAATTATTACCATCTACTCCTATTATTTTTTCCCATTTCACATTATCAAATATTGCTGTCATTATATCACCGACTTTTACATCTCTATGTGATGAAAAATAATTATCTTTTACTAGGTTTATAAACTGACTGTCGCTTAAATTAAGATTTTGATTATAATTATTTTGATTTCCAGTATATTCTTGATATAAATTATATAATTCTTCTTCTATGTTTGATATATTATACGGCTCATTATTAAGCTCAGCAGCATTTATATACCATTTATTATTAAGGATTCTAAATTGCAGTATAAATTTTTGAGAATCAGTGTCAGTTACCATATTAACATATCTATTACCATCTACACCTTCTATATCTTCCCATATTACATTACTAAATATTGTACTTATAATTTCATTTATTGTAATATTAGGGTAATTATTAAAATTTCCATATTTTACTAAATCTATATTATATGATTGAGAGAATACATTAATATATAATATAAATAGCAGAAGCAATATTTTTTTTGGCATAAACAACTCCATACTTTAAATATATTTAATAATTAGATTAATTTCAATATATTTTTTAATTTTATTATGATTATGGTTAATAATATTATAAAATATTGTTTTGACTTTTTTAGTAATTAAATTATACTTTTTATTATTAATTTAAATGGAGTATTAATATGGCTGTTTTAGTATGCGGAGGAGCTGGCTATATAGGCTCTCACGTAGTTAATGAACTTTTAAAGCAGAATATAGAAACTATTGTAATTGATTCATTGGAGTATGGGCATAAAGAAGCTATAAAAGAATGTAAGAATTTTTATCATGGAAATATTGGAGATAGTGCTATTCTTGATGAAATCTTCAAAAAACATGATATAGATTCAGTTATGCATTTATGTGCATATATAGAAGTTGGAGAAAGTGTGCAGAATCCTGCCAAGTACTATCATAACAATGTATCTAATTCTATTAATCTGCTTAATGCAATGCTTAAAGCAAAAGTGAAGAATTTTATATTTTCTTCTACAGCAGCAGTATACGGAGAACCGGAAAAAATACCTTTGGAAGAGGACTGCAGAAAAGAACCTACTAATCCTTATGGGGATAGTAAGCTGGCATTGGAGAAAATACTTTCATGGTATAGTAAAGCTTATGATTTTAATTATGTAGCTTTGAGATACTTTAATGCATCAGGTGCTCATCCAGACGGGCATATTGGAGAAGATCATAATCCGGAATCACATTTAATACCATTAATACTTCAAGTACCGCTTGGTAAAAGAGAATCTATAAAAATATTCGGTGATGATTATCCTACACCTGATGGAACTTGCCTAAGAGATTATATTCATGTATGCGATTTGGCTTTGGCACATATTGCAGCTATGAATTATCTAAAAAACGGCGGAAAAAGTATTTCATGCAATTTAGGAAATGGCAACGGATTCAGTGTAAAAGAAGTTATTGAAGTAGCTAGAAAAGTTACAGGACATCCTATACCTGCAGAAGTTTGCCCTAGAAGAGCAGGCGATTCATCAGAGCTTATTGCAAGCAGCAATAGAGCTAGAGAAATTTTAGGATGGACTCCTACTATAGATTCATTGGAAACTATAGTACAAACTGCTTGGAATTGGCATAAAAATCACCCTAAAGGATATAATGACAGATAATTTTTATTTTTGACTATAAATTATTGCAAATTTTTTAGTATATTCTATAATTATACTGTAGGGGTATCAACTTATGGTAGAAAAAATTAAAAATTTTTACAATACTAAAAAAAAATTATTTTTCTTAATAATAATTTTATGGTTATTATTAACAGTGAGTTTAGGTGTTCTTATAGGCTCTTGTTCTAAGCCTAAAGTTATACCATTAACGCCGGAAGAAGAAAATTCCAAAGCCATTAATAATATGAAAGAAGATGAGGAAAAAATTATAAAAGGAGAAATGCTTTCTACTAAGGACAATTTAACTTTTGAGGAATTAGAATACTCAAGAAATTATACAGAAAACCGAAAAAAATAAATAAATTTAGGAGAGAATCATGCGTGTTTTTTTATATTCTTGTATATTAGTTATGTTTACTGTATTTAGCTCGCTTTTTGCTCAGGAAACTATAACAGTTCAGCCTGATGATAAAGTAGTAACTAATGCAGCAGCCGCCCGTATAAAAGGCAGTCCTGCGGAAAAGGACTTAGTAAAGTCTGTAGATTTAGCAGAAAATACTTTGTTTTCTATTAAATTAAATGCTACTAATTTTGACAGATATATACGTATAACAAGCTATTCTACAAATTTAGATTTTGTAAGATTTACTAGAGATAAAACTAATGCTTTTATCACTTTTAGAACATTGACTGCTGGTTTGGGTAAACTTGATTTCCAAGTTGATAATGAACAAAGCATAATAAGAAAATATTTTTACACTATTAACGTTACAAATGTTCAAGGAGCTGCAGTAGATCAAAACTCTACAAATAATACAGCAACTAACAATATGAATAATGCTGCTGCTAATAACACAGCAACTAACAATATGAATAATGCTGCTGCTAATAACACAGCAACTAACAATATGAATAATGCTGCTACTAATAACACAGCAACTAACAATATGAATAATAATGCTGCTACTAATAACACAGCAACTAACAATATGAACAATACTGCTACTAATAATACAGATACAAATAGAGTTAATATTATTGTTAATGCTGATACAGGTAATACAACAGTTAATAATGCAAATACTGATCAACCTGTTAATAATACTCAGGCTTCTGCAAAAAAAGAGAATTCTAAAACTCCTGCAGGTGCTAATCCTGAAACAGTAGCTTTATTTAATTCTGCTGAAGACCTTAGAAATATAAAAGATTATAAAAATGCAGTTAATACATACAATAAAGTTATAAGTGAATATCCTGATTCTAAATATTCTGTATACAGCCATTTTAGAATAGGAGATATATATAATTATAATAAAGATTATACAAACGCCTTTGATATGTATCAGAAAGCATCTACTTTAAAAGGTGCTAATAATGATGAAAAAGCAGCTGCTATATATTCTATGGGTGTAATAAAAAAATTAGAAAACAAATACGATGAAGCTATTGCTTATTTCAATGATGTTATGACTAAATATTCTAAAAGTGCAGTATATGGAAATGCTGCTTATGAAGTTGCTGACAGTTTAAAACAACTTGGAAGAATCTCTGACGGTGCTTCTATATTAGAAAAATCTTTAGATGGAAATAAAAAATTCTCTAAACGCGGAGATGCTATATTGCTTCTTGCTGAAATATATGAAAAAGGTAATAATAATGTAAGAAATTTTGATAAAGCTTATCAGACTTACAATCAATATTTAACTGAGTATCCTAGTTCTTCTAAAGCTCAATATGCTAATGATAGAAAGAATTTTTTATACCGCAATGCTGTTAATTTAAGATAAAAAATATTTTTTAATAAAAATTAAAGCTCCTTAAGAATTAATTTCTTTTGGAGCTTTTTTTATATAAAACACAGTTATATTATACAAATAATACGTTTTTTATAAAAAAATCAAAATAAATTTTGACAAAACTCAAATTTTTTAGTATATATTGTACATGAAACATAATTTGAAATCCGATTTGGAAAGACTAAAAAATAGAGGCATGCCTTTAGAAGAAGATGTTAAATTATTAGAAAATAAATCATTAAAAGAACTTATTAAATGTTTGAATGATGATGACGCTATAATAAGAACATCTGCAGCCATAAATTTAAAACAGTATATAAATAAAAATAAAGTGTGCAGTAGTTTGTTATTGCAATTATCCAAAGAGAAGAGTTTGTATACTAAAATAGCAATATGCGAAACTCTCCAAAATGGTAATATTGATAGTGCAAAAGAAATGATTAACTATATTGGTAAGATTGGAGATAATCAATATAAAAAATTACCAGAAAAAGTATCCTTAAAGAAAACTTATCCAATGCCAAGAGATATAATAGCTAGAACTTTATCAAAAATGAATATAGACATATTTCCTATTTTAATAGATATTTTAGAAGGTGATGATTTAATAAAAATTTATGAAGTTATAGATGCTGTAGGATTTATGGTTTTTCATAATAAAGATTTATCTAATGATAAAAATCTTAATTATATAATCAACTTAATAAAGAAATATAAAGATAATAAACTTGTTCTTTGGAAATGCATAACTTGTTTATCAGCATTTAATCTTGAAAAAAGTAAAGATACCTTAAATAGTTTTGTAAATAATGATAATAAAGATATTTTCTCATTGGAGGCTAAGAGATCTTTATCTATATTAAATAGATAACTGACACTTGATAGATTAATAATTTCAATGTATTATTCTATACTAAAAAACTAATAAAAATAATTCATAATTAATAAATTTTAATTTAAGGAAAATATATGACTTATCCGGAATTTTTTACTCCATTTGTATTTCCGCCTAGCATACCTATATTAGGTGCTATTAGGTGGTATGGACTTATGTATATAGTGGGGATTATATCATCTTGTATTATTTTATATTTTTTAAAGAAAAGAGGCTGGATAAAATTTAATCTTGATGAAAAAAACGGCGGTATATATGACATGGTATTTTATGCTGCTGTAGGTGCTATAGTAGGTGCTAGAATAGGTTATTTTCTTTTTTACTCACCTCAGAGTTTTTTAACTCCTTGGGAGATATTAGGAATCAATCTTGATAATGGTTTTACATTTACAGGTTTTGCAGGCATGTCATTTCACGGCGGATTTATAGGAATGTTTATATCATTATTCATATTCAGCAAGAAATACAAATATGATTTTTATACTATTACTGATAATGCTACGCTTCCATGCAGTTTATGTTTATTTTTTGGAAGAATTGGAAATTTTATGAATGCTGAGCTTTACGGACGTGTTACAGATTCTTTTTTAGCAATGAAATTTCCTTTATATGATGCAGTAGGCGGATATGACAGATGGGCAGCTATGCTTCCTGCTATAAGGCCTTATACAGAGCCAAGACATCCTTCTCAGATATATGAGGCATTGCTTGAAGGTTTGATTCTTGCTTTAGTTTCTTTTTTAATAGGTTATTTAAGCGAAAAGAATAAAAATATAAGACCTGGTACAAGACTTTGGGTATGGATTTTTCTTTACGGACTTTTTAGAACTTTAATAGAACAATTTGCACGCGATATTACAGAATGGACTGCAGGCCCAGTCACAGCAGGTGCTATTTATTCTATGCCTATGATGTTAATCGGTATTGTTATGCTTATTTATATTTATACTAGAAAAGATTATAATCCTGCACTTGAAGTAAATACAAAAGAAGCAAAAAAGAATAAAAAGAAATAAATTAATTAGAAATTAACTTAATAATAAAGCCTAGTATGGTAAAACATATTAGGCTTTTATTATTTAAATACTATTTATATTTTCTCCTATTGTTTATACTTCCTATTCCATAATTTAAAAATGTATGCTGTTTCTACCTCTTTTCCTGATTCTATATCTTTTATGTTTTCTTTTGCTTCATTACTATATTTATCTATTTCTAAAATTCTTTTATATGTTTTTAAAGCATTATCTTTTTGATTTAATTTTATATAAAGTTCTGCAATGGATTTTAAATAAATTATATTATCTTCTTTATCTGGCATATTTTCCTTATATATTTTTATAAGCTCTTCATAAATATGTATGCTTTTATCTGGTTTTGAAACTTTTTGATAGAAAAATGCTAAATATGATAAACCTTCCATATAAGAATCTATTTTATTTTCATCATCATTATCAGCATTCGATATTTTTTTATTTTCAAAACTTTTTATCTTTTTAAGGCATACTTCTATAGATTTATTGTATGTTTCTAATGCACTTTCTTTATCATCAATTTTCAAATATAAATCTGCCTGTATTTCAAAAAGCTCATAATCATTTTTATTTCTTGATATTTCTTTATTACACTTTTCTATTAAGTCATTATATATTTCAAATGCTTTT
>NZ_CALXRN010000074.1 GCF_944390595.1 uncultured Brachyspira sp.
AGAATTTAAAAGCACCCGCCCTAGTGTTATTTAAATTTTTAATCTTCTTACCGTGCGTATCAATAAATAAAATACTCAATAATCATTTTTATTTTTTATATAAAGACATAAAATATTGACAAATAAATATTATAGTATATACTTAATTAATGAAATACTAATATAAGGTTTAATCGATTATGTTATTTAATCGCATCGCATCGCATCGCATCGCATCGCATCGCATTATAATATCTTATTAAACTTTATAAACTCATTCTATCAAATAACTATCAAAAATTTATTTCAATCTTTGGAAATACTTAAATATATTAATGCCATTTCTTTCGGCATTGCAATAAAAAATAAAATAGGAGATATAAAAAATGAGAAAAATATTATTTTTACTGACTATTTTAGTGTTTTTAATTGTTTCTTGCAATAAAGGAAGCAGTAGAGACAGTATAGAAGAACACTTGGGAAGCATATATTATGATATAAATGCTGAAACCAAAGAAACTAATTATTTATATTTAAGTAAAAGTGGGACTCGTGTTTATGAAGATATGTTAAATATAACTGATTTTAATGTATTGGATTATAAATATGATTCAAATAATATATATGTTTTTGAAAATGCAGAATCAGCTCATTATGGAACTGAACCTACAGCATTTTTTTTGAATAAAGATAGATTAACAATTATCAAAAGTTTTTATGAAGTAAAACCAATAAAAACATATAAGTTATTAGATAAAAATTTAGATGAAAATAATAAATATTATTCAATTGCAAATGAGTATGATCAGAGCTTTGATATACCATATAATAAAAGTAATTTTATTAATGGTAAAGAGCCTTATGAAAAAAGAAAAGCTGAATATCAAGCAATACAAAAATCTGAAATTGAACGTTTAAAAAATTATAAATCATTAGAGAAGGATTTTGAAAATTTGCCTATCGTTGAAAGATATTATTCTAAATTTGCAGTACTATTTGAAAATGAAAATATTTTATCTATAGCTTGTAAAATAGAAGATGCCAGAACTATTTCGGCATTTTTAATAAATCCAGACATAGACTGTGTAGACTGTGATTCTCCTGATATAATGAATATATCTTCAATATCTTATGATAAAAATTACGCTTATATTAATTTTGAAAAATTATCTATTGCTAAAGCTGATTTAATTAGTATAGAAAACTGTCCCGTATGTTTAAAATCTGAAAGTTCAATTAATGAAGAATTATCTGAAAAGTTCGGAAAAAGCAGAGTGTCATCTTATTTTATATATAACATATATACAAGACAATTTGAATGTTTATATTGTTACAGAGATTATTTGCGTTTAATGGGGTTTCCATATTAAAAATGATTCTTGTGATTATTAGGAGTTTAATATGAAAAAGTTTTTAATAATATTTTTCTTGTTTTTTGTTGGCAGCATTAATAGTTTAAATGCTTACTACAGTACAGAAGAACTTGCAAAAGAAGTCTTGGAATATCTAAATAAAAATATAGGAGAGGAAATAATATCTTTTACTATAACCGCTTCAAGTTATTATCAATTTGAAACTATTGGAGATTATATAGGTCAGTGGTCAGAATTATATGGATATGATTTGTATGATGTTACAGAAATTTCAAGCGTTCAAGCTGAAGTTACTTTAATATCTGTACTAGATAGTGATATTAAAACAATATTGCATGAAACTATAAAAACATCACACACCTATTTAAAAAAACAAGGTGATATGATAAAGCAAGAATTAAAAAAAGATCCTAACCTAGAAATGGAAGCTAGAGGTATAGAAATATTTATCAATTTTTATGTTGGCGATTATGAAGAGTATGAATTAGAAGAGGAATCAGAAGGTCGTTATCGTGTATATATACCATCTTATTCAAGTAAAGCAACTGCATTAGTTTTAAGAATGAAAGATTGGTTTGAACAAAAAGGTTTATTTACAGAAGTTAATAGTGAAAAAAACGGACATATACTTCTGCATGCAGGAAATCTTGATATTATGATGATGTATGGTTATTAAAATTATTTTTTATTTAAGGAGATTATATGAACAAATTTATTACAATATTATTATTTTTATGCATTTATAGTTTTTGTTATTCAAACACTAGAGAACCATTAAACAATGGCATAATGAAATTCGGTAAAAATTCTATGACATTTGGAAGGTATGGTTCATTAAAAGAAATTAATTTCCATATTTCAATGATGAAAGAACAATTTTCTAGTCCTATAAAATCTGAACAGTTTGCATATTTTCCTGTTTATAAAGATGATAACGATGACAATAAGGAAAAGTATTATTTAATTTATCTTACAAAAGATGAAAATGGGAATACTTATATATTACCTAATAGAATAGATTATATGAAATATAAAAATTGGTCTGATATTTATTGTTATTTTATAAGGATTAGTGAAATCACTGAAAAAAGTGCTAAAGTTGATGTTAAATGTATGGTATTAGATTGGGAATTTGGCTGGGAAGATGATTTAGATTATTTTAAATTATGCTGTAAATAC
>NZ_CALXRN010000075.1 GCF_944390595.1 uncultured Brachyspira sp.
GTGGCTATGAAGCATTAGAAGAAATATACAAAAAAGACGGCGAATCAAAATTATTTTTTAAAATACTATCTTTAAATAAAGAAAATGAATACACAATTAAAATATTATTTAATATATATAATAATGCTAAAAAAATGGCAACAAAAAACAATGCTTTAGATGTTTTGATAGAAATTGCAAAAGATAAAAAAATTCCTTTTTACAATTTAGAATTGAAATATAATTCAAATATTGGCTTTGACAAAAACAGCGAAAAGATTCTTGATGAAAATTATAAATTAATACTAAACAATGATTATTCTGTAACTATATTTGATATAAAAGAAAGTAAAATATTAAAATCTATTCCAAGAAATTTAGATGAAAACAAAAAACAAAATATAAAACATATAAGGGAACAAGTTTCTAATATTATAAAAAAATTCTCGTATATATTAAATCAATTACTCATTGCAGGAGATAAATACGATTATGATTTTTTCAAAGAGATATTTATTGATAACCCAATAATGAATAAATTTGACTTATCTCTTATATGGAGTTTATACGACAATAGTAATAATTTTATAACTACATTCAGATATTCATGCGATGGAAGCTATACAAATAGTAATGATGAAGAAGTAAAAATTAATAATGATGCTTTTATTAGTTTAGCAAGTCCAATTGATATGGAAGAAGAAACAATTACAAAATGGAGACAGCAATTACAAGATTATGAACTGTCTCAGACTATAAATCAATTAAGCATAATAAATATTGATAAAAATAATTTAGAAAATGAAATAGATAAACTTCAAAATATAGAAATTGCTTACGGTACTTTCAAAGCATTTGGAATGAGATATGGTATGTTTCCTTTATATACAGAATATAGAACAATTAAAGAATATACTTTAAAACTTGATGATGGAGATACTTTTACAATAAAAGCTCAAATTGATTGTGAAGCTGATTATAAAGATAAAGTTAAAATAAATATTGAATTTAAAAATAATGAAAATAAAGAAGTTTCAAAAAGATTTATATATACTTTATTAATATTTATGATATGGGATTTTAGACTTAATTAAATAACTAAGGTTTACATTACTTTATAAAAAGCATTTAATCTTTTTTATTAATCTATTTAGCCAGCCCACCCGCCCCAAATAAAATTTATAATGCAAATAAAAAAGCATCATAAATCAATATGCATGCTTTTTAAAATTAATTATAGAGTTTTATTTCTATAGTATTTAATTATATAAACCACATAAAATAAAATTACCTAATCAAATTTCCTGTCTATACTTCTCATTAAGTCATTTCTTACATCATTCCAATATTTGTAATATGTTGTATCTCCTCCTAAAAAAGACGGCAAGAGACCAATTAAACCATCCTTATCTATTTTATCACTAGAATAATGAACTATTTCATTAGCTAACTCTAAAGCTTCTTTTCTTTCTATACTCCTATTTTCAATAGCATTTTCAAGCTGCTTATAAAATTTTTCTAAATATTCATGTCTTTTTTTAGTTAGCTCATAATCATTGAGTATTATATCTTTCCATAAATTCCTACGATATTGAGTATCACTTAAATTTGTATAATAATAATTTATTTCGCTTCTTAAATTATGCACTATATAGATATAATTAGCGTAATCAATATCTTTTTCAAGTGAAGAATCAAATTCTGATTTCAAAGCATTTAATTTTTCTCTGTATGGAAGTTCAAATTTAAGCTGATCTAACTCTTTGCCTCGTTGCTCCCTCTTATGATTCCAATATTCATAATAAGTTTTAACATCATCTTTTTTTTCTTCAGAATAATGAACTATTGTAGGAATTTCTTTTTCCATTTCTTCTATAGTCATTGAGGCATTTATCAAGTTGTGATCCAAATCAAGTAAATATTTATCCCTCTTTGTATCAAGTCTTTTTCTTAATTCCTGCATTCTTTGAATCATAAATTTTTTGCCAACTTCATCAAAATAAATATCTTTTGTGTCGAATACAAATATATCTTTATCTTCATAAAGATTCCTTTCCTCTCCTTTAGCAGCACCAATAAAATTTTTACCTGCTTGCCATATTGAATTAACTACTTCTCCAAGTGCAGTACCTAAATTTTCAATGCCTTCTTTAACATCTGTATTTTTTACTTTATACCAAAAATATTGATTTATCCCTAAAATTTTATCAAATACAAAAATAAATTCTTTATACATCAAATTATAATTATTAATATTCATTTCTTCATTTATCATAATTTCAAAATTATTTATTATATTCTCTAAAAGTTTTTGATATTCTTCCTGTCTAAAATTATTTAAATATTCTTTCTCGCTTATTATATTAATATTTGGTATGCTTGAAATAGTGATATAAGCACCTATATAATTTGTTTTATCTATTAAATAATTTATACGATTTCTAAATGAATTAGATACAGAATTTCCGATGATTTGATTATAGCTTTGTGCATACTGCGGAATATTTTTTATAGATTGATTATAAACAGGAACTAAATTTCCTATTATGTAAGAGAAATTAGTATTATTCATTTCTAATTTATTTCTTTTTTCAAATGAATTGGTCATACTGCTAATCAATCTGTCAAACTCTGCCGTTTTTGTAGTTTGATATCTACTTTTGTATATAAGTGCCAAGTTATTTTCTATATTGTTATTTCTGTCAAATACTCTTAAATAATCTTCTTTATTTATCAAATCAGTATTTTCTTTTTTGAATGCTGTTATAGATCTCCTATCAGTAATATGGTCCCATTCTGTAAAAAGAACCATAACTATAGATATAGATACAGGTATTAATACAGCTATAGTTCTATAAAAAAAGTCAACCTGTTTGTATGTTTTTGCTATCATAACAGAAAGTACTCTAGCAGAATAAGTGTATAAAATAAAAAGTACAATTAAAAAAACTACAAGGAGAACTACTAATATTATATTAAAAATGACATCATCTATCATTTGTAATCCAGTTTGTATGGAATCTGGAATTATTGTAGTATAAATAGTTGAAACACCATACTTTACCATATCAGCAAACTTTTCAAAAAAAGTTGTAGGTGCCGGCTTAGGATTATTTAATGTGCCTTTTAATCTTATAAAAAAGTATATTTCAAATGCTAATATAATAAGTATATTAAATATATGAAAATTAATAAATTTAGTTTTATTTAAATATTTCCATCTTTTTAATATTCCAATTTTTTTATCTTTTTCATCTATTTCAGCTTCTTTAACTTCCTTAGATTTTTTATTATCAGTAATAGTATTTTTTTCATTTATAACGATTTCAGTATTTTGAGGTTTTATTTTATTATAATATAGCTCTTCTATTTCATTTGCTCTGCTGTCGCTTATAGATAATCTATTTTTTTTATTATTTAAATTAATTCTTTCACTCTCGGATATTATTCCGTCATCCATCATTTTTATATATTCTTTATAATATCTCCTTTCAGAATCATTTTTCAATTCTTCCATAGAAGATATTTGTTCATCTCTTGCAAGTTTTTCTAACTCTCTTGCTCTTTCATCAGATATTTTATTATCAATTTTTGATTCTTTGAGATGTTCTTTCATATCACTATCTATAAAGCCAAATCTCATGGCATCAAGTACATCATAATAATATTCTTTTTCATTAACATCTAATTCCATAATATTTCCAATTACATTAATATAAATGAATTATACTATTTTTAATTTAAAAATTAAAGTCTCTAATTATTACTTAATAATTAGAAATAAAAAATAATTTTAAAATTATAATGCAAATAAAAAAGCATGCATAAATAATATACATGCTTTTAATTTCTTTAATTATATGATTTTTAATCTCTGCTTCTTATTTTAGATAAAAGCTTTAATATATCCAAATAAAGCCATACCAAAGTAACAAGAAGTCCGAAAGCAGCATACCATTCAAAGTATTTAGGCATATTATACTGCTCACCTTTCTCCATAAAGTCAAAATCCAAAAGTAAATTAAATGAAGCAATAAGAACTATTACAATACTTATTCCAATGCTTAAAGGACTTGAACCATATAAGAAAGGAATTCTAGCACCAAAGAATGACATTATAAAATTAGCTAAATATACAAGACCTATACATAATGTGGATACAGTTATTACACTTCTAAATTTTTCAGTTACTCTTATTATTCTAAATCTGTATAATACCAACATTATAAATAAATCTAAAAAAGTAAGAAATACAGCCTGAACAACTATACCTTCATAAGCAGCATTAAAAACATAAGAAACAGCACCTATACCAACTCCTTCAAGTATAGCATAAAGTATAGAAAATACTTTAGCCAATTCTTTTTTGAAAGTCATTATCAAAGCTAAAACAAAAGCACCTATAGATGATACTAAAGCAGCAGGATAAAGAAGTCCTGGATTAGCAGCCAAAACAAAGAATACACTTACCATAGCTGAAAGTATCAATACTAATGTAAGTATTATTGATTTGTTAATTGCTCCATTAACAGTCATTGTGTTTTCATTTTCATAACTTGATGCATAATTAAATGCCTTATCTGATAAAACTGGATTTGCCATAATTCAAAAACCTCCAAAATTGTTTTTATTTGATTTACTATTATATAATAAGTTAAATAAAATACTAGTGTCAAGTAATATTTCTTTTTATATAAAACAAATATTATACTTTAATAATAAAAAAATTAAATTCATTTATTTTTCTCATCTTCTGCTATTTTCCTTACAATAAGTATACCAATTAAAGCCAAAATAAGTAATATAAGTTTATGAAGAATTGCTGTTATTAGCTGAGTTATTATAAATGCTATTAAAAAAGATACAGCATATTTAGAAAAAGTATTCGGAAGGAAAGAAACATTTTCTAATTTGAGATTATAAATAAGAATAGTAAGAGGTATAACAATTATAATAGTAAATATAGAAACTGATAATATAGAAAATGACTTAATTTTTTTATTGACTTTTTCGTTTTCCATTTTTCAAAAACCCCCAAAATTGTTTTTATCTAATTTATTATATAATAACAAAATAAAAATACTATAGTAAAGTATATAAAAATAACTAACTATTTTGATATACTTTAATAATCCATATTAAAAAAACTAAATATATTGAAATTAACATATAGAATTTAGTTAGATAATATAATATAATTTAACAATATATTTATAAATGGAGGTAATAAATGAAGAAAGCCATACTAACAACTATTGCTGTAATATTATATACTCTTTCATTCAATAACTATTTGAATGCACAAACACAAAAATCGGCAGAATCTTATATTAATGAAGACGGAAGAGTTAAATCAAGAGGTTTTGCTGCCGTTTCATCAGATATGAAGTTTCAATATCATGAATTTACAAGACATCCGGTAGGAAAAAAAGATGTTTTAATAGAAATATATTATGCCGGAATATGCCATAGCGATATACATGTTGTAGAAGGCAAGTCAAGTAATACTCCTCTTGTAGTAGGACATGAAATAGCCGGAAGAGTAGTAAAGGTAGGAGATGAAGTTACAAAGTTTAAGGTAGGAGATTTTGCAGGTGTTGGATGTATGGTTAATTCATGCGGAAGATGTGAAAGCTGTTTAGATAATCAAGAACAGTATTGTTGGAACAGAGCTGTTTATACTTACGGCTCAAGAGATAGATTTCACGGCAATGAAATTACTCAAGGAGGATACTCTGATAATATAGTTGTATCAGAAGATTTTGCAATTCTTATACCTAATAATGCTCAATTGGATAAAGTAGCTCCTCTTCTATGTGCAGGTATTACAACATATTCTCCAATAAAAGCAATGAATGTAAAAAAAGGAGACAGAATAGGTATAGCTGGTTTCGGAGGACTTGGATCTATGGCTGTAAAATATGCTGTTAAATTAGGGGCAGAAGTTACTGTTTTTGATATAACAGAAGATAAAAGACAGGATGCTGCAAATATGGGAGCAGTAAAATATATTAATGTAAATAATCCGGATGAATTAAAAAATACTGACAACAGCCTTAATTATATTATAAGCACTATACCTGCATATTATGATGTTAATATGTATATGCGTATGCTTAAAAGAGGCGGAACTATGTGTTTATTGGGGCTTCCTAGAAGTTCAAAAATGCCTACACTTACTGCTATGATTGGACAGCATGGAAGCAAAAAATTATTCGGTTCATTAATAGGCGGAATAAAAGAAACTCAGGAAATGATTAATTATTCAGTAGAAAATAATATATATCCTAACGTAGAAATAATAAAAGCAGATGCACAAGCAATATCTGATGCATATAAAAATGTTATTGACGGAAAAGTTAAATTCAGATACGTAATAGATATGAGAACTATAAGCAAATAAAAATAATTCTATATAAAAAAGGCTGATAGTACAAAACTTTCAGCCTTTTATTTTTATTAATTACTTATATTCTTTAAATGTATTTTTATCACGTCCGCATATAGGACATTTATCAGGTGAAGAATTAGTCTCTACATAACCGCAATTTTCACATAAATAATATTTATCTATTATTGCTCTATTATTTTCTAAATCATTCATAGCCTTAGTAAATAAAGCATTATTTGATTTTTCTACTTGAATTATTCTATTTAATTCATTTGACATTTCTTTTTTATTATCTTTATTTACTATTTTTAATAACTCAGGATACATTTTAGTATATTCATAAGAAGTCATTGATATTGCCACTTTTAGATTTTCAATATCTGTTCCAACTTTAGGATCAATTACTTGAGTTTTTAAAATAGTATCTGTTATCTTTTCTTGAATAGATACATCATACAAAATATTAGCATGACAAGATTTTGAATCAGAAATGACTTGGAATAAATTAATCAAAGCCTTATTTTTAGAAGCCATAGAAAATTTTGCATACATGAAAGATGAATTAATGTCATTACTATAAGCTTCTGATACAGCTTCTAAAGTAGTTTTAACTGTTTGTGAATATAAAAAAGAACTGCAAATAGAAAAAATAGAAATAAGCAATAATTTTTTTAACATAAAGATTACTCCATATTTGTTATTAATTTAACATTAAAACATTTTATTATTTATTTTGTTAAAATTAATTTCCAAATTTTAATCCCAAATTAAAAGAGATTTCTAAACTGCTGAAACCATATTTATTTATAAAACTGCTGAATAATGGAGTTCCTAATTGACTGTCAAGATAATTAATATCATAAAATATACCAAAATCATAAGTAATATTAACACCAAATAAAAATGCCACATATTCATTAAAATAAAAATAATCATCAATCTGCAATTTTATATATGGTATAATAGGATAAGTAAAATTTTTATTTATATCATCAAAAGAAAGTTTTTTATCTGCTCCTGTATTATCAATATAACTTTCTGCAGTTCCTCCAAAAGGTATTTTCATTCCAAAACCAATACCTATGCTTAATATAGTTTTTATGTTATAATCCGGACTTATTGAAGTTAGCCAATCTTTCAAATCTATATTTAATTTAGGCATAATACCTACTAATAATGTATCAAATGCCAAAGTATCTTTAAAATCCATAGAAGAATAATAATATGATGCTGAAAAAGTTTGTCTGTAATATCCAAACTCTGTTAGAAGACTTATTGAATATTTTCCATCTTTTATAGAAAATTTATGTCCAAAATTTCCTATAACTCCTGCAGAAAAACTGCTTTTTCCTTTAATATCATTCACATTAACATTTTTTGTATCCAAAATAGGAAATGTTGCTGTAAAAGATAACGGAGCGTATATACTAGCATCAAATTGTGAAAATAAAACATTTGCAAAAAATAATAAAAATGACACCGTTATAAAAAACAATTTTTTCATATCTTATATCCTGTTAATAATTAAGTTATTAAAATTTTTAATAACATATCCCGCCCTTTATTCTTTATTTAATTTATAAGAATTTTTAATTT
>NZ_CALXRN010000076.1 GCF_944390595.1 uncultured Brachyspira sp.
CATTCTTACAGAAGAACAAAAGCAGGATTTTTACAAGATCTTTGGAGAAATAGCAGACGGCGTAAATATCGAAAGTGTAATGTCTTGCTGGCCGGAATTTGAACTTGATGGAATAAATGTAAATATGAATAGAGGTTTATTTGGGCAAGAGATAAAAGAAGTTATTGTTTGTCCGTATGTATTTTATTCTATGTCTATTAATTCCACAGGTCTAGCTAGTGCTTGTTATTTGGACTGGGAAAGGAAGTTAATAATAGGTGATGCTAATAAAGAAACAGTTAAAGATATTTGGAATAGTAAAGATATGAATGATTTGAGAAAGCTGTTTTTAAGAAAAGAACGTAAAACTCATCCAATATGTAAGGACTGCGGACAACTTACTCATGGTATGCCTGATAATATTGATGACTATGCTGATGAGTTATTGTATAAGGTAAAATAATGGCAATAAAAACTAACTGGATAGAAAGAAATAATAGGAATTATTTAAAAGATGTATTACCATTAAATACCCCATATTCTATACAAATAGAAACTATAAAAGCTTGTAATTTTAGATGTAATTATTGTGCTTATTCATCTTTAAAAATAGAGCCTTATATAATGCAATTAGATGTATTTAAAAATATTTCTAATTCTTTATGTAAGTTTCCAAGTAAAATAAAGAATTTTATTTTTTCTGGACTTGGAGAACCTTTGATAAATAAAGATATATTTAAAATGATATCTTTAATAAAAAATACTGATCATGTAGAGAATACTACAGTTTTAACTAATGGTTCTTTGCTAAATGAGAATAATATAGATAACATATTAAATACATACATAGATGAAATAAGAATTTCATTGCAAGGTATAACAGAAGAAGATTATTATAAAATATGCGGGTACAAAATTAATTTTAAAGAATTTGTTGATAATATAGAATATTTATATAAAAATAGAGGAAATACTAAAATAGCACTGAAAATAGCAGATATAGCTATAGATACAGAAGATAAACAAAAAAAATTTTTTGAACTATTTGAAGATAAAGCAGATTATTTAATCATACAAAAAATTTCTCCATTACAAAATATAGTCAACTATACTGATATAATAAGTGATTATTCTAAAGGTGTATATATAGAAAATAAAACAAATTGTTTAGTTTGTCCTCAGCCATTTTATAGTATGCAGATATTAGCTGATGGAAGAGTTGCTCCTTGCTGTTCTCTCAATTTAGATAGCCCAACAATAGGTAATATAAATTCTAAAAATATATATGATATTTGGAATGACAATAAATTAAGAGATTTAAGAATAAGAATGTTGAAAGGAAATAGAAATTTAATAGGTGGATGTAAAAAATGTAATTATCCTGAATTCCAATATAACAAATATGATTATATAGATAATTATAGAGAAGAATTATTAAAAAAATATGAGTAATTATGTTTTTAGATAAACTAGAGAGCATTTTCAATGATGAAACTAAAGATTTTTCCTCTTTACTGGAAATAAAAGATATAGTGTTATATGGTGCCGGTTCTTTAGGGGAAATGGCTATTAATATTTTAAAAGAAATTAATGTTAAGCCTAAATATATTATAGATAAATCTAAAAAAGGCTGTATTGAAAATATAAATATAATCACACCAAATGAAATTAAAGAAAATGATAAAAACAATGATCTGTTTCTAAATTGTATATCAACTATATCCAGAAATGAAATAGAAAATTATTTAAAAGAATTAGGATGCAAAAATATTATGCATTTTTATAATTATGCATATATTAAATGTCCGAAGTTATTATCTAACGGATGGTTTTTAGATAAAATATCGAAATATGAACAAAAAGAAATAGAGAAAGTTTGCGAAGCATTATCTCATGATGAATTATCATTAAATCATTATATACAATTTTTATGGGAAAAATTAAAAGTGAAAGAAGTCATTAATAAAGATTTTCCTGTATTATCTAGAAGAAAATATTTTTTATCTCCATGTATTGAAAATCAATTAACTGATAATGAAATTTTACTAGACTGCGGAGCTGATTTAGGACAAACTATTAATAAATTTATAGAGAAAACAAATAATAAGTTTAATAAAATATACGCATTTGAACCTAACAGCAAAGCTTATAAATATTTAAAAGATCATTTTGGTAATGATGAACGTATTTTATTGAGTGATAAAGTTATAAACGATAAAAACGGCTTAGTTAATTTTAAAGAAGATATAGGCGGCGGCATGGCTTCTAAAATATTTGAAGAAAGTGATAATATAAAAGAATCTATAAGTATAGATAGTTTAAATATTAATCCAACAATAATCAAATTACATATAGAAGGTAATGAATTAAATGCATTATTAGGTGCTGTAAAAACTATTAAAAAATACAGACCTCTAATAATGGTTTTTGCTGATCATAATAAAGACGGCTTATATAAAATAGCTAAGTTTTTATATAGTTTACCTGATTATAAACTGTATTTTAATTTGCATGATTATGTTGGAAATACAGCTATATTTTATGCTATAAGTAATTATAAACAAATTTATACATTTTTAAAACATGATAAATAATACATTATATACTAAATTAAAAGAAATTATTAATACATTTATTTTAATTAAAATATAAAAGGAGTTTATATGAATATTGATTTATTTGAAATTTACAAAAATAATATTGAAGAATTCAAATATATTGAAGCTAACATAAATAAAAATGGTTTAATTTTATTTGGAGCAGGTTTTTACGGAATACAATGTCTAAATTACATGATTGATAATGGCTATAATATTAAATATATTATAGATAATGATAAAAATAAATATGGAAACAAATTAAAAAATAACATCGAAATTTTGCAACAAAATGATAATAAATTAAAAGATTCTAAAATAGTTATAGTTACGCCAGTTTTTTTATCATCTAAAGAACAAATAGAATCATTAAAAATATATGAATCAAAATTAATTCACTTTAATAAATGGTTTACATTAAAAAATTTTGATAAATATTTAGAAATAATAGATATATGTAAAGATAAACGTTCCAAAGAAGTATTGACTATTTTAGTATATTATTACTTAACTGGTGATTCAAGATATAATTGTTTTACATATGATGATAATCAGTATTTTGCTATACCACAATTTAAATTTTCTTCTTTATCAGAAGTATTTCTTAATGCAGGAGCTTGTACTGGTGATACAGTAGAAAGATTTATAGAACATCACTTAGCTATGATAGAACATATATATGCATTTGAACCAGGAGATAAGCAATATAATGCTATGAAAAAAAGGATAGAAAGAGTAAAAATGGAATGGAGCATAGATAATGATAGAATAGATCTTATTAAAGCAGGATTATCGAATAAAAATAAAAAAGGATATTTTAATAAACATACCAATAATGTTGCATTAAATTATATTTCTGAAGAAGGTGTAAAAGATGATGAAGTACAATTATATTCAATAGATGATTTTTTAAAAAATAAAAATATTACATTTTTAGCGGCTGATGTTGAAGGATCTGAAATCGATATGCTAAAAGGTGCAATAAATACTATTAAAAGATGTAAACCTAAAATGGCTATATCTGCTTATCATAAACCTGATGATCTTTTTAAAATTATAAATTTAATAAAATCTATAGTACCAGAATATGAATTTAGTATAAGAAGCCATACTACATACTTTGGAGATATGGTTTTATATTGCTGGACAGACCAGACCAGACCAGACCAGACCAGACCAGACCAGACCAGACCAGACCAGACCAGAATAATATGTAAAGAGTACATATTAATTTATAATAATACAAAATACAAGAAATTACAACCTATGCTCAATAATGTTACTGCATAGACTGTAATTTTTAATTAAAGGAATAAGTATGATATTTAATATAAATAATATATATAAAGAAAATTTAAAAGAAATTGAAGAAATAGATAAAATAATAGAAGAGGAAGGTTTATCATTATTTGGAGCAGGTCAATATGGGGAGTTTGCTTGCGAATATTTATTAAATAATAATTATAAAATTAATTGTTTCATAGATAATAATATTAGTAGACATGGACAGAAGATAAATGGCATTAATATAGTTTCTAAATATTCTGATTTGGCAAAAAAGTCTAAAATAGTACTAATAACAGCACATCATGCTATAGATGAAATAATATTAGAAAATAAAGAATTATATAAATATATAATATCTTTTGATAAATGGTTCATAATTAATAGATTTAAAGATTTTTTGTATTTGAGAGATAATATGTATGATGACAGATCTAGGGAAGTTTTAGATACATTAATTTATTCTAAATTATATGGTAATAAATATTTATGTGAAACTATATACGAAAATAATCAATATTTTGCCATACCTAAGTTTAATGCTATTAATGTGAATGAAGTATATATTGATTTAGGTGCTTTTGTCGGAGATACAATAGAAAGATTTATATATAATATGAATGGAATATTTAAAAAAATATATGCTTTTGAAATAGGTATTGATCAATTTAGATCTTTGAATATAAGAGTAGATAGATTAAAAAAAGAGTGGGCTATTAATAATGATAATATTATATTAGTTAATGCAGGGATATCTAATGAAGAATCAGAATTTTATATCAATGGAGAAGGTGTTATGTCATCAAATCGTTTGAGTAAAATTGGAGATAGTACTATTAAAAGTTATTCTATAGATAATTATTTCAATGATATACCAGTAACATTTATAAAAGCTGATATAGAGGGCGAAGAATTAAATATGTTAAAAGGGGCTATAAATAGTATAAAAAAATATAAGCCAAAAATGGCTATATCTGTATATCATAAACCAGATGATCTATTAACAATACCTCAGTTTATAAAAGAACTAGTACCTGAATACAATTTATCATTAAGACATCATTCTATTGGTTTTGATGAAACAGTACTTTATTGTTGGACAGACCAGACCAGACCAGACCAGACCAGACCAATATTAATATGTAAAGAATACATATATTCAAATAATATAAGAATAATAAAAAAATTACAACCTATGCTGCAAGATCAAATTGCCGCATAGGTTATTTTATATAAATCAATATTTACTAATAAGAAAGAATTATAAAATCTTGTTAATAGCTTCAGCAAAACTATTAAAAGAATCCTCAGATAAATAGTATCTATTGCTGTCATTTTCTAATGTAATTTCATAGTTTCCATTATCCATTTTGTTTAGAATACTATATGACAAAGCGGTACCTTCAGTTGTTTGTATAGTTATTTTGTATATAGGCTGATTTTTAGATGCATTATTATCATCTATTAAACCGTCAGCTTTTAAATTAGATATTAGGAATACACTTGAATAAGCATCATTTAAAGAAATTGTATTATTATTCCATGCTTTAACCCAACTGTTTTCATCATCCTTTGATTTTTCTAAAGTGTATGAATTATTATTATATTCAATAGTTATTTTTTGTATATTATCTTGACGTACAGAAGATATTGTTTTATTTATAAAATCGCTTTCAGTTTTATCGAATGCATCTTTAGGATTTGAAGATGTATTTCCAAGTAAATATATGTTTTTATCATTTCCTATTTGTCCGTAAACAGTGTTTCCAATAGTAGATTTCATTCCAAACTTTATGTTTCTAACCTCTTTTGAAGAGCTGTCCAATGCTGTAACAGTTAATATTTCATCATCAGATAATTTATATTTCTGTAAGGCTTCAGCGTCCCCTCTTGAAACTATTTCTACAGGCTGTATAGTATTTAAGATATTAGTAATAGATTCTATTATAGAATTATCCGCATTATATTTTTCATTTACAGTCCATTTATCATCTGTTAATTTTATTGATATATTTTCTTTATTTGCTCTGTTTATTGTAATCTCTGTTATATTTGAGTTTATTGCTTTTAAATTAGGTAATGAATATCCTTTATTTTTTAAGAATATAGTCGTTATTAATATTACAGTTAAAATTATTATTATAGATATTAAAATTGTATATTTTTTATTTATCATTTAAATATTTTCCTTTTTTTAATGCTACATTATACTAAAAATGATATAATTGTAAAGTATTTTAATTATAAAAACAGTATTTATTAATAATAGTAAATTCAAATTATTAAAAAATAACATGTCATTTTTAACTGTAAAAATTCTTTATAATATAAAAAATCTATAATTTACTGTGTATATCACCATATTCATATATATAGTGCATTGTTTTTTGATTCTCTTTATCTGTTTAACATTTTTTGGCTCTGAATATAAAATTAAGCTATTAATAAAAAGGAGAGAGCAAATGAAAAAAATGCTTGTTTTAGTATTTATAGTTGCTTTGTTTGCTACATCATGTATAGCACAGCATAAGCATGTAGTTGGAAATGGTCCTCAAACAGGAGTATCAGTATCAAGAAAACAGTGGTATGCATTATGGGGATTAGTTCCAGTTGGTTTTGTTGATACACATCAATTAGCAGGAAATGCTCAAAACTATGAGATATATACTAGATCAAATGCTGGCGACTTTTTCTTAAATCTTTTAACTGGAATAGTATCTTTCACAAGCAGAACTGTAACAGTTACAAAGTAAAAATCAATCATAATTTCATGAGGGCTATTATAATTTAATAGCCCTAAAATAAACGGATGTATATGAATAAATATTTATTAATTTTAACTTCTTTATTTTTTATATTATTTACAATAAGCTGCCATGATAAAAAAGATGGTGTTACGGATAATAGTTTATCTTCTTATGATTCTAAAGATATCTTTTCAAATAAGGATATAACTTTTAAAAATCTTGAATTGGAGGAAGATAATAATTCAATAAAAAATACCAATGAATATTCTGTTACAAATGTTGGAGTTAGATTTTCACCTCCTATAAATTGTATAAGATTATCAGATAAAGAGAAAGAAGATATAATATCTCAAACAGGATACGGCAAAGATTATTTTTATACAGACAGTATGTTTATAGATGAAAAAATCAAAATAACATGTTTGGCTGCTTATATGAAAAAAGATGATTCTTCATTGGATAATTTCATTAGTTTTATTAGAGCCATGAAAAATGGTAATAACTTTACAGAAGAATATTATATAATAAACGGCAGAAAGAATATTCAATTTAAAATCAATATGGATAATAATACATTTTTATTATATACAATTTTTGAATCTAAGAATGATTATTATTTTATATTGAATTATACTTTTCCAGTATCCTATTTACAGGATTCAGTTATTAGAATAGGAAATTCTTTAAATTCAGTTAGATTTTAATTATGAAATATAAATTTATAATATTATTAATATTAATATTTGCAAGTGAATTATATTCTCAAACTAATTCATTTAAAGATAGAATGGATTTGCATTCACAGGAAGTAAAATCTAAATGGAGCTTTAATCCTTTAAGAGTTTACGATACTGATAAATATTTGTACGGATGGCTTGATCCGGAAGTTTATAACTGTAAATATTGGATAGGTGATATATTTAATGTAGATGAGATGTACAATAGAGGAAATTACCGTTTTGATAAAATGTCATTTTTTCATCAGCCTACTTTAGCTACCGAAATAAATCCTATAGTATTGGATTATAAAGATAAGCACAGATTCAAAATAGGAGTTGGTTTTTTAACACAGTTCTTTTTGTCAGTTTATAATCCTGACTATAAAATACTTTATGGAGAGAGTTTGTTTTATGGTACCTATATGCAAGTAGAAATGTACTTTGATTATATATACAATGAAGTTTTGAGATTTAGATTTACACCAGTACGTCATATATGCACCCATATAGGAGGCGATATACTTGGAGATAATGAACTTTATGATAGAAATATTGAGGAGTTTAGAGATTCCAGTATAGAGCTAATGCATTTTTCTCTTCATTATAAATATGGTTATTTTACATTTTATGGCGGATTATCATTTGCTATTACCGGATTTGATGAATCTAATTTTATAAATTTATTTGGAATGTATTACGGTACAGATTTTAGATATCCATTATGGGGAGAAATAAGTTTAATAACAGGTATTTATTTAGGTGCAAACTATGACAGAATTAATACCGTAGAAAGAAAAAATAGTACTGATGGATATAATATAATAAGCAGTTATGATAAATGGTTTCCTTCAATTTCAATTGGTATAGGTATAGAAATTTATAGATTTGTAATAGGTGTAAAATATGAATATATGCGTTCAAGACAATTATATTCATATAAAAAAATGGAAAATAAATTAGGTTTGGAAGTATCTCTTTTCTTTTAATCTGATTGTTTGAAAATATATAAATAATATCAATACTTAATTAAAAAATAAAACACTATAATAATTGATTTAGTTTTTTATTATAGTGTTTTGTTTAATGTATTTAAATAGTTTTCCAATATTAAAACAGCTGCTATTAAATCATTAGCTTTTTTTTTCACATTTTTCTTTTTACCTCTAAGTATAAAGTCTGCTTCCTTAGAAGTTCCATACTCATCAACGAATATAATATTAACTTTTACACTTTTCAAAAGAAATTCAGAAAAACGCCTTATCTCAGAGCACCATTCGCTTTCTTTGCCTTCATCAGATAAAGGAAGACCAAAAACAACAGTATCAATTTTTTTTTCTTCAATTATATCCATTAAAGCACGCTTAACTTTTCTAGCATTGCTTTCTTCTATAAGTCTGCATGGAAATGGAATTTTTATTTCCATATCCATAAAAGCAGTTCCTGTTCTTTTTCTTCCAAAATCTACACCAAGTACAGTTCCCATATTATTCTTCTATTGTTATTATATCGTATTTTTTGAAATCATGAGTGCCGGATTTTATATAAGCATTATCTATGTTTCTAATATTATCAACTTCTATAAATTCATTTTCTTCTGTTTTTATAAAAAGTTTAAATCTGTTATCATTATGGTTAATGAAATCTTTTCCTATGTATACTAAATTATCACCGTTTTTTATAGTGTTGTATACGGTAATTTTGGCATATTCTTCGCTGTCATCAGCAATCATACCCATAAGTCTTCTGCCTTTTAAATAACCTTTAAGCGTTGGCTTTATATTATCTCTTCCAAAATAGAATCCTGTATCGCTTTCTCTTCTGCTTATTGTTTCAAGCTCTTTCAAGTAACTTGCTATAGGTTCTTTCTTTATTGCTTCCGGATATGATTCATAACCAATTCTATCAAGTAAGTCTAATAATACTCTATAAACTCTAACGGTATTTGCCACATAATAAACACTTTTCATTCTTCCTTCTATTTTTATGGAGTCAATTCCTGCTTTTTGAAGTAGGTGCAAGTATTCAGCCATTTGCAAATCTCTGCTGCTCAATATAGTAGAATGATCATCTCCTTCTTCTATTTCCATAAATTCTCCAGGTCTTGTTTTCTCTTCTATATATGTTTTGAAATTCCATCTGCAAACCTGAGAGCATTCTCCGCCGTTAGCATCTCTATTGTTTAAGAAATTTGATAATAAACATCTTCCCGAATATGACATACATACAGCACCATGTACAAAACTTTCTAATTCTAAATCTGTATTTGCTCTAATCTCTTTTATCTCATCTAAAGAAAGTTCTCTGGCTAATATTATTCTGCTTGCTCCTAAACTTTCATACATTTTACATGAATAACTATTTGTAACAGAAGCCTGTGTGCTTATATGAATGGTTGCTTCAGGTATTGTTTCTTTCACTATTCCAAGTACTCCTAAATCGGATACTATGAATGCATCTATATTTAAATTCTGTATTTCTTTTAGATATGCTTTTAAATTATTTTTATCATATTCATGTAAGAAAGCATTTAAAGTTAAATACATTTTTTTGTTCAGCTTTTTAGCAAGTTCAGCACATTCGGCAAGTTCTTCTATAGTTGTATTTTTACTTTGATGCCTTAAATTAAATAATGCTCCTCCTATATAGGCGGCATCAGCTCCGTAATGATATGCTACTTCTAATTTTTCTTTATTTCCAGCAGGTGCTAAAAGTTCCATTTTTAATATATCCTATTAGTTTTTATTTCAATCATTCTATATTAAAATTTATAAAAAGTATATATCAATTTAAAATTATTACATATACTATTATTTTTAAATATATTGTATAATATATTTAAATGAAATTTACAATGGGGGGGTTATTTATGGATGCTAAAGAGATAAAACATTTAAGGGATGAGTTGTTTAATGGTGAATATTCAAATATATTAAAGCCATTATCAGCCGGCAACACTTTTTTAGTTAGATCTACATTAGAATCTTATATAAGAGAGTTTACATCTAAGAAAAAACTGCATGCTATAGAATTATTTACCTCTGAAAATTCAAAGTTAAATTATGAAGATGATGGAAGTGTTTTGAGGGTTATAAAAGAATTAATAGATAATAAAAATATATCAGGTATTGAAAGTATTAATTTTGATTTAACTGCTAATAATGCTCTGCTTTATGGTGATTTTGTAAGGTTTATTTATGCTTTTTATTTCGGAGGTTATAAGGAAGAACTTAATTTATTGGTAAAAAGTGTGTATGAGGCTATTTCAAAAATTTCTCATAATTTGGTAAGTAATTTTCTTGATACTAGTTATATTAATAGGGTAAGTATAGTTATAACTGCATCAATATATAGAAGCATATTAGATGTATTGTCTGATTTTTCAGAAATTGCAGGAGATGCTAGATCTAGGGCAGAAGTTATGTATTATAAAAGTTATATTACATGTAATGTTATGGCTAATTACAAAGGGTTAGTTGGTCCTGACATGATAAAGACAGGATTATGTTTTGAAGAGATAGAAGATTTTGAAAAAGCAGAAAATATATATGAAGCTATTATAAGTGATGTTGAATGCGTATTATCAGGTATTACATATAAATTTGATACTTATGACCCAAAAGATAAAGCGGAAGATTATGTTTCTTTAGTTTCATTGTGGCAGGCTTGCGACGGCATAAATAGGATAGAAAATATTAATAAATATGATGCTAAAATGGAAGCTATAGAAGAAGCTATAAAGAAACTTAATACTATATAAAATTTCATATTGATATATAAGCGTTTTTGTGTTAATATACGTATATGTTCAATAGATTTGATATAAAATTGTTTGATAATATAAATGTGCTGAAGGAATTAGCTAAAACTTGGCATGCATATTATAATTTTAGAATGTCTTGTTTATCATTAAAAAATTCAGAATATCTTTTAAGTATATTATCATTGATACTTAATCCGGCAAATCATTATGAATATAAAGATATTGGTATGATATCATATAATATTTTGGAAGAGTATCATTCTAAACATAAAGAATTTGCTATATTGAAAGAATTTTTAGATTCAGAATATAATTCAGTAATATTTTCAAAGATAGTTAGTTTATTAGAGGGAAGCGATATAACTATTGATAAAAGTTATGATGAGGATATTAATTATATAGATAATTTGGATTTAGATCCAATATTTAAATTATTAGTATATCAAAAAATATCTTATGAATATGTGAAGGATTGCCAAAATAGCTTTATAATATGCAGAGTTATATTTAATATATATTCTTATAAATTAAAATTATTAGATACCCCAATATTATATCCGTATCAATTTTTTAAGTCTACTATGGATGATTCATCTGATGAAGAATCTATAATAAGATATTTGAAATTTTTACGCGGTATATGCTTGTATGCTGTAGATACTATTAGTTTTGTACATAAGAATTTATCAATATTAAAAAACAGATTACTTCTAAATAAGAATTTTAAGAAATTAACAGATTCTAATGTGTTTTCTATTATTTTTATAACACCTTATATAAGAATAGTTGATTTAATGAATATGTTTGATTGGAAGAGGGATAAGGCGGCAAGATTATTATCAAAGTTAAGAGAGGAAGGATTATTCATAGAAACAAAGATTAAAAAAGAGAAAATATTTGTAAATAAGTATATAATAAGTTTATTTGAATCCGGAGAGAATATCAAACCGGATGAGTTTTTAAGTAAGTTTGTATAAAAATACTTGACATTTTTTTTAAAACATGTAGAATAGATTAAACATTTATATCGCGGGGTGGAGCAGTTGGTAGCTCGTTGGGCTCATAACCCAAAGGCCGTAGGTTCAAGTCCTGCCCCCGCTAATAGCCGAAAAAATAAGGTTTATTATTTTTTGGCGGCGTGGCTCAGGTGGTTAGAGCATGCGGCTCATATCCGCAGTGTCAGGGGTTCAAGTCCCTTCGCCGCTAATATTTTTATAAAAAGGCAGGTGAGTTAATTGGTACGTGTTTTCGCTAATGAAGGTGAACAAATAGAAAGCGTTATTAAAAGATTCCGCAGAGCTTGTGAAAATGAAGGTATTTTACAGGACTTAAAAGAAAAACAATTCTACAAAAAACCTTCTCTTGAAAAGAAACTTCAAAGAGAAAAAGCTCTTAAAAGAATGAAAAGAAAAATTAAAAAAGAACGCAGACTTGGTTTGCTTTAATTTTCATCTATCTTTTTATATAAAAGCATTGATATTTCATTATATCAATGCTTTTTTAATTTGAGTATTGCATACTTGAAAATATTTGTATTTAGTGTATAATTGATACAATTTTAAAATGAAATAATTTTAAAAGTTTAATATGTTAATAATTTTTATTTATAATATTTAAGGAGAGAAAAAATATGGCAGCAAAACAGCTATTATTTGATGAAGAAGCTAGACGTGCCCTTATGCGTGGGGTTGATGCTTTAGCTAATGCCGTAAAGGTAACTTTAGGACCTCGTGGACGTAACGTTGTTATAGACAA
>NZ_CALXRN010000077.1 GCF_944390595.1 uncultured Brachyspira sp.
AAAAACTAAAATTAAAATTTCCTGATGCAAAAACAGTTCATACTGATATTATGAAATATGATCCGAAAGAAAAATTTGATTATATATTTATTAGTTCAGGTTCAGTATCATTGTTTACAGATATTGATATTTGCAAACAAATTCTAATAAGAATAAAGAACTGGCTTTTAAAAACGGGTAAATTTGTTTTTGCAGTTGATACAATAAAAAATAGATGTATAGATGATAATGATTATAATATTGCTGTATCTGTTAAAACAAAAGAAAATTTTGAAATACTGCTTAAATCAAAAAATTATTATGAAGAACAAACTCAAACCCAGTTTTCGCCATCAATTTATGAAATGTATAATAATACTGAATTGCTTCAAAGTGAGTTTATGGATTTTCAGACGCATCTTTATAAATATGGTGAAATGGAGCAGTATTTAAAAGAAGTTGGATTTACTCAAGTTAAAACATTTTCTTCTTTTGAAAAGGAAATTGCAGTTAATGATAAATGCGATATGTTTTTATTTGAATGCGGTTTTTTATAATTATTATAATGTAGTTGATTACTTGATAAATAATAAAAAAAATTATAAAAAATAGGTTATTTGTAAAATGATAAAAAACACAATAAAAATTATTTGCTTTATAGCTATATTTATTACATTGCTTTGGTTTTCAAGCAGAGTTTTAAGATTTAAAAATGACAATGGTATATACCAAGGCGACAGTTTTTATGAACAGAAAACTAACAGCATAGATCTTCTATTTTTAGGAAGCAGTCATGTGCATTACAATATTAATCCTGCCATACTTTACAAAGAATATGGAATTGCTGCATATAATTTTACTTCAGGAAGTCAGCCTATTTGGAGTACTTATCATTATTTAGTAGAAGCATTAAAATATCAGAAGCCTAAATTAATTGCATTAGAGTCTTATATTGTATCAGCAAGCAGAACTAATGTTGTAGATTATCAAATTGTAGCAGCTACTTATGCATTAAAATGGTCAAAAAATAGAATAGAATCTTTAAAAGTAACTGCTGCAGAAAGATTTGATGAGTTTATCAATCCAATGTACAGATATCATAACAGATACAAAGATTTAAAAGATGAAGATTTTATACCTTATGCTAATAATTATAATCATTATAAATATTTCAAAGGATACTCTTTTCACCAAAAAACATTTCCTGTTAAAAGACCTAATATAGAAAATATTAAAGATACCTTACCTTTACTTGAAGAGCAGGAAATTTATTACAGAAAAATATTGGAATTAGCAAAAACAAATAATATACCTATTGTTGTAATAGCTTCTCCTTTTCCTATGACTGATGATGAAGCTAGGCATTTCAATAGAGTTGGAGAAATTGCCAAAGAATATGATATTCCTTTTATGAATTTCAATATGTATTATGATGATTATGATTTGGATTTTTGGAAAGATTATAATGATGCTGGGCATTTAAATTATAGAGGCGTTCAGAAATATACTTCTTTTTTAGGTAAATATTTAAAAGATAATTTTGATTTGCCTGACAGAAGAGGAAATACAAATTATGATACTTGGGAGAAAAATGCTTTATATGAATATAATAAAGTTTATGATATGAATTTGAGAGATATAGAAAATATACATGATTATATAACTAAAATAACTAATCTCAATGATTATACTATAGTAATTAATATGCTTGGAGAATATACTACAAATGATAATATAGTAAAGAGTTTATATTCCAATTTTAATATAACTAATGAAATGTATACTAATAACGTCTCTTATGTTATAGATAAAAATAAATTAGTATTTTCTTCAATGGGTGAAACTAATTATATTTATCATAAAGAGCTTAATAAATATAATGATTTAGTAATTGACAGCGGAAATAAAATTATGATAAGCAGAAGCAATTTAATAAAAACAACAAACGGAATTAACATAATGGTTTATGATAATATAACTTCTGAGGTAGTTGATTTCTTTGATTTGCCTTATACCAATGATTCTATAAGAGAATCAATAGAGAGAGATTATTAATTTATATCAAAAAATAAACTTTTTTTATTTATATTTTATAAATTTTTGTTATATTATAATTAATATTTAATTATAGGTAAAACGAATGAAAAAAATTTTATTAATATTTATATTAGCAATTATAAGTGCATCATGTTCATCTTCAGTTATGAATCCTGATAATAATACAGAAACAACAAATCCGTCAGAACCAATAAACCCTCCTGAAATTGTACCTCAGCCTATTTTAGATGCTGAAGCAATGAAGTATGGAATAGATATCTCTCAAGATGATAATATAATAAAAGAGCAAATAGCAACTAAAATGCAAGAGTACAAGAAAGATAAAGGTCAATATAAAGTAATATTTATAGGAAAACCTAAAGCTGAATATACTCAGAAGAGTTCTCTTGCAAAGTTAGTATTGGATGCAGCATACCAATTATCTATTTATTATAAAAATGTAGAAATAGATATTAGTAAAATTTATTTTGATGAGAGAAAGATAAAATCTTCAATGTTTAAAGGATTTCCTAGTTATGCTGATTGTACAATAACTTTTACATTCCCAGAAAATAGTATAACTGTTATAGAGGGCAATGCTTTTTCTCTTTTTGGCAAACATTTTAAAGAGATAGCTATACCAGATTCTGTTATTGGTATTAAGGCTTATGCTTTTCAGGTAGATAATAGTCTTAGCAAAGTAACATTTGGCGTCAATAGTAAACTTGAATATATAGAAGATTTAGCATTCTCTTATTGTCCAATAAATGAAATAGTAATACCAGCATCAGTTACTTCAATAGGAGCAAATCCATTTGGAAATTCTTTAACTAAGGTTACTTATTTGGGAACAAAACCTAATACTATAAAAAATAATAGAAATGTATTTTCATCTTATGATAGTATTCAAACTTTATCAGTACCTAATGCAGAAGATATAACAGACCCTGCTTGGAAAACTTTTTTAGGCGGTAATTTTCAAAATATTACAAAATAATTATTAATTAAAAAGCCTTTTATCCTCTTTGAATTTTTTTCTTGAGGGATTTCCTTCTGCTCTGTATATTTTATTTTGTTTGAGTGAATAAATACTAGACCAAATAGTATCTATATGTTTTTTTCTATCATACTGACATATAAAACCATATTTACCAGATAATAAATTCTTTGCAAAATCCAAATCATATTTTCCTGATGCATTTTTTAATGTATTATATCTTTCATTAGAATAAATATCATCATATAAATCTGTTTGATATTCTATCATAACATTGCTAGTAAAATGATTTGCTGTAAATACATAATCATTCTCTATCACCTCTGCCCTATCGCAATTACATTCTATTAAAAATATATCTCCATACTTATCCGCTAGAATTATATTTTGTGCTGAGGATATAGGTACTTCTTTTATAAAATTTAAAGCTTCCTTTGAAGTTTTGAATTTTTCTAAAATATATCTAATTATCATACCTGCATTTAATCCGTAATTTATCTTTGTAGGATAAACAAAAGTCAAAGCACAGGCAAGAGAATTTTCATTTACACCATCTTCCATTTCTATGAATGCCGTAGTATTTCCTACAAATGAATATGAATTATCTAATCTATAATAAGTGCTGTCGCAATACTTTTCTATATCTATTAAAAAATCGCTATTCTTTGCAAGTATTACATCATCATCTGTTTTGAAAGCAAATGATGAACATTTATTTTCAAATGTAAATGCATACATTGTAAATAAAAAACTGCATATTTCTTTATAATTTGATTTTATATTATTAGCATTCAATCCGTCAGACATACCTTTTATTTCTTCTATTATCTCTGGAAAAAATTCTTTATATATTGGAAAACATTTTTGAGCAAACTCTCTTCTCTCTTCTGATATAATTATTTTACTTAAAGGATCTATACAGTTTCTTGAAAGTATACTTCCGTATTTAAATCCTGCTTTATAATGATCGCCTTTAAATCTTGAATGATACATAAAATTCTTCTCCTAAAGATAAAGTATATAAAGGCTAGCATAATAAAAATTTTAAGTAAATATGAATAAAAAATTTTTTCTTCTATTTGAAAAGTTGATACTATAAAATCAAGTTTGCTGATGAAACATTGCAGTAATATTGCAGTCAGTACAAATTTCTATAAATAAAGTACCTTCTGCCATAGATTCAATAGTATGCCATTGAATTTGCATTAAATATTTCATTTTCTTTCCGCAGCTTGGACATTTCATATATTCCCAGTCCTGAACCCAATTAGCAAATCCGCCTATTGTGTTTAAAGTATCATCAAATGCCCCATAAAACAAAGGAACTTCATTTTTTGAAAGAATATAATTATTATTATGCATTGAATTTAATTCTTCTTCCCCTATATAATTTTCTTCAGAGGGATAATAATTTTCAGATGTTTTATCGAAAGGAAGTATTTCGCTTCCTCCTTTTAAATCATACTTTGAATAAGTAGTATTATAAGTTACGCAATTAGGACAGCATGAAGCTTTTATTATACCATCAACACCTATAAATTTAAGTCTTTCATCTCTGCCGTCAATAATAGCCATATCCATAGTTTTGCATCCGCATTCGGGACAATTTTCATCTCTTAACAAAGCTATTTTAATAGGGCTTTTTTCTTTTTCTTCTTTGCAATTAGCTTTATCTAAATAATAACATTTATCGAAATTTAATATTTGTATTTTTTTATCTTTATCAAAAGTCCAGCCTGCACATTCAGCATAAATGGAAGGATCAACATAAAGCTTCTTTCTCCATTCTCTTGGATTCATTTCAAAATCGTATAAACAATCAAGTGCAGTATCATCTCCCTGCATAGCTAAACATGATAATAAATTGGCTCCTTCAGAATAATCTTTAGTTGCTTTTATTCTTTTTATAAGTTCATCTCTTATTTCTTCACTGGCTTTATAATAAAATACTTCAGGATAATAAATTTTTTTCTCTAATGCTTTTTTGGCTATAT
>NZ_CALXRN010000078.1 GCF_944390595.1 uncultured Brachyspira sp.
TCTAATGAACATTCAACAGGTGAAAGTCCAAGTTCTTTTAATTTGTTCATAACATAACTTTTTGTTTGAGGAAGATCTGTACCAACTTCTGGTATTTGGTGCAAATCTCTTCTCATGGAAACTATGATATCATTTAATTCTTGATACCCCATAATAATACCCCTTAAAAAATTTTTTAATTGATAAATATTATATGGAATTATGGTTATGAAGTCAATACAAATTGAACATTTATATTCAAAAAGTATATTTTTTTGTATTTTTATAAAAAAAGAAAAACCCATCATATAAGATGGGTTATAATATTTAGATTTAATTTTTAATTTCTGTAAGGTGAAATATCTCTAAGTCTAGCTACGATTTTTTCTACTGCATCAGCTGTGTACATTATATCTTCCATAGTGTTATCTAATGACATAGAAAATCTTGTAGAACTATGAGCATATTCAAAAGGCACTCCCATAGCTTGAAGTACAGGAGAAGGCTCTAATGTACCAGAAGAACAGGCACTTCCGCTTGAACAGCATATACCATATCCATCTAACAATAAAAGTACAGCTTCTCCTTCTATGTTTTTAAAGCTTATATTTGTAGTATTGCTTACTCTATTAGCACCTTTTCCATTTATTTTAATATCTGTTATTCTTTTAGATACTTCTGCTTCTAAAGTGTCTCTTAATTTTGCTGTATGTTCATTAAATTTAGGAAGCTCTGCTTTTACCATAGAGGCTGCCTTTCCTAAACCAATGATATAAGGCACATTTTCTGTACCTGCTCTGCGTCCTCTTTCCTGATGTCCGCCTGTTTGTACAGTTCTTAACTTTGTACCATTTTTGATATATAAAGCACCTATACCTTTAGGGGCATGTATTTTATGACCTGCAATTGTAAGCATATCAATATAAGGTTCATTTTTCATGTTTAAAGGTAATTTTCCTGCAGCCTGAACAGCATCAACATGGAATACAGCACCAGCATTTTTTACTATCTCTCCTATTTCTTTAATAGGGAAAATTACACCTGTTTCATTATTGGCATACATTATAGAAACTATAGCAGTATTTTCATTTACTGCACTTTTTAATTCATTTAAATCTATATTGCCGTCATTATTAACAGGCAGATAAGTAACTCTGTATCCGTGTCTTTCCAAGTCTTTGCAAGTTTCTATTACAGCAGGATGTTCTACTTTAGTTGTGATAATATGATTTTTAGTAGGGTAGGCTTCTATGGTTCCTCTTATAGCCATATTATCGCCTTCACTTCCGCATGATATAAAACATACCTCAATAGGATCGCATCCTAAAAAATCTGCTACTTGCTCCCTTCCTTTTTCCATTTGTTTATGTACGCTTCCTGCTGAAGTATACATACTTGAAGGGTTGAAATATTGATCTTTAAAATATGGAAGCATGGACTCCAATACTTCTTCATATACTCTGGTAGTAGCATTATTGTCTAAATATATTATTTTTTTGTTTTCTGACATATCACACTCCAACCACTTCTAGGTCTTTATGAACTAATTCTTTTATTTTTGGTTCAACAAAGCCTTTTAAAGTATTTTTTGAAGAAGCACAAGAAGAACATGCTCCTTTAAATTCTATCATAACCTTATTTCCATCAACATCCACAAGTCTGCAGCTTCCTCCATCCATTTTGAGCATAGGGTTAATAACTCTTTCTAAAGCCTCTTCTATTTTTTTTATTTTTTGAACAGTAGTCATAGGAGCATTTTTGGCTTCTCTTTCCATATCTGCCAATTCTTCATTTAAAATATCTTCTATTTTAACTTTACAAGCTCCGCATCCTCCTCCTGCTTTAGTATAGAATGTTACCTCTTCTACAGTTTTTAACTTATTTTCCCTTATAGCTCTTTTTATTTTAGTATCTGTTATGCCGAAACATTTACAAATTATAGCTCCTTCATCATGTTCATCTTCATTAGTAGCTATACCTCTGTAATTATTAATGGCTTTTTCCAAAGTTTCCATTCCCATAACAGAACAATGCATTTTTTCTTCAGGAAGTCCTCCTAATTCCATGGCTATATCTTTATTTGTTATTTTTTTAGCCTCATCAAGAGTTTTTCCTTTAATCATTTCTGTAAGTATACTGCTGCTTGCTATTGCAGAAGCACATCCGAATGTTTGGAATTTTGCATCCTCTATAACTTCAGTATCTTTATTTATTTTTAATGTTAATTTTAGTGCATCACCGCATACAATACTTCCGGTCATAGCCTCAGCATCAGGATTCTTTATTTCTCCCACATTTCTAGGATTTATAAAATGATCCTTTACCTTATCTGTATATTCCCACATGTTCCTACCTCCATCTAAGTTAATTATTAATATACTATAATTACTATGTATATTAATTATTGGAATATAAAAATAATATTAAATTTTTGATAAAATTTATTTATTGATTTCGTTTAAAATTTTTTGAATAGCGTCTTTACATCCACCGCATCCAGTTCCTGCTTTAGTAGCTTTAGAGACTTCTTCTACAGTTTTTAATTTTTTTGAAATAATAGCGTCCCTAACTTGCTTCTCTGTTACAGCCATACAAAAACATAATGTTTTATCACCAGCCATTCTAAATTCTCCTTTTTTATATTTTGTGATTTATATAAAATAGAAAAATTAATTAATCTACTTTATAACCTTCATTGTTAGAATATTATAACATTCAATAAATAAATATCAAGTACAAATTTATTACTTCCATATTTCTAATAATGATTTCATATATTTTTTTAAATTTATATTGTAAATTTCATTAAGTATATTAATATCAAAGTTTTTTACTTCTCCAAAATATTCTTTTATTCCTTCTCTTAAAATCAATATTTTATCAGCAAAATTTAATGCAGTACTTATGTCATGTAAAACAGCTATTACAGACTTTTTTTTATTATTATGAACCCATTCTTTTAAATTATTAATAAGTTCTATCTGACTGTTTATATCTAAATGATTAGTAGGCTCATCTAATAATATAATATTTGGATTTTGACTGAAAATCATAGCTAGAAATACTCTCTGGAGTTCTCCCCCTGAAATTTCTTTTATTGATTTATTTTTTAAATGAGTTAAATTTAATTTATCAAGATAATTTAGTACAATTTTTTTATCCTCTTCTTTAGGCATTGAAAATAATTTATCAGCAAAATTTGAGTATCTTCCCAACATCACAGTATCATATACATTATAATCAAAATATATATCAGACATTTGACTCATAAATGCTATTTTTTTGGCAATATATATTCTATCTTTATTTCTTATATCTTCTCCGTCTATATATATATTTCCTTCAAAATCTGTTATTTTACATAATG
>NZ_CALXRN010000079.1 GCF_944390595.1 uncultured Brachyspira sp.
TAGTAGTTGGTTTGATTGGTGCTGTAAGCCAATTAGAATTAATATGGGCTATAGCTGATACATTAAATGGTTTAATGGCTTTGCCTAACTTGATAGGTCTTCTAATATTATCTCCTAAAGTTGCTCAGCTTACTAGAGATTATATGAAAGATCCTAATTCTATAAGAATGAAAGATTAATTATAAAAGTTTTGTTTGCGGATGTTAGAATTATAGCTTGCTTTGATTATTAGATATATTTCTAATAAAAATAGGTCTTTTAACTCTATTTATTGGTAATAGAAACTCACTAAATATTTATAAGTATCCGCATAAAATTGAAATATTATTCCCTGTCTATTAATTTAGGCAGGGTTTTTTTATATAAAAAGATTATATGGTATTGACTTTTTATTAATATAAATATATAATTAGTAATTATTATTAATAAGAGGCTGTTTTATGAATACTTTTGCTTTAACTAAACTTTCTTATGGAATGTATATTTTAACTGCTATGGATGGAGATAAGCCTGTAGGATGTACTATTAACACATCTACTCAAATTACAGCTACTCCTACAACTATAATGATTAGTGTTAATAAAAATAATTATACTAATGAATGTATAAAGAAAAGCGGTCAATTCGCTCTTTCTATACTATCAGAAAAAAGCGATGCTACATTGATAGGCAGTTTTGGATTTAGAAGTTCTAGAGATAATAATAAATTTGAAAGTGTTAATTATGAAATGAAAAATGGACTTCCTATAATAAAAGCAGCTAATGCTTATTTGATTTGTAAGGTAATTGATAGTCTTGACGTACATACACATACTATATTTATAGGCGAACTTTTAGATGCAGATATATTTGATAATGATACTCCTTCTATGACTTATGCTTATTATCATAATGTAATAAAGGGCAATACTCCTGCAAATGCTTCTACAGCTAATGCTTATAAAAAAGAAGAGGAAACTACTGCCGCAAAAGCAGTTTATAAATGTAAGACTTGCGGATTTGAATATAAAGGTTCTGTTCCTTTTGAAGATTTACCTAAAGATTGGGTATGTCCTATATGCGGAGAGCCTAAAAGTAATTTTGAAAAAGTCTCATAATAATAAATAAATCAAACTAATTTTTACCCCAATTTTTATAGCAGTGCATATACAGAAGAATATATGCACTGTATGAATTATAAAGGAAATATCGATGATGATAAAAATTATAAATAACTCATTTCTTAATGAAGAAGATTACAGGTTATTGATAGAAGAATATAAATCTATAATTAATATTTAAGAAATAAAATTATCCGTTTTTTCTAATATTCTGTTTTTAAGATTTTCTCTTTTATCTTTTAATCTTTTTAATATATCAGATGCTAATTTTGAATTTTGTAAAGATTTTCTTATCTGCCAAAATCCGGTATCCCATAAAGATATTTTAAATTTTTCTCTGTCAATTTTTTCTATATTTGAATAAAAAAACTTATAAAGCTTTTTTCCTATTTCAATTAATTCAAAACTTTCTTTTGAAATATATTTTCTATTTTCCTCTAAATATTGATACGCATATCTTTTTTCATTGTTATACTTGAATAATTTACAGTTAGAGTATACTTCCTTATAATCAAATGGATAGAATTGATTAATTATTTTATAATATTTGTCTTTATAAAAAATATTGTCCATAGAAGAGCTTTGATTTGAAGTAGAAAATAAGCTCCATACAACGCAGTCAAGAATGAAATTTTTATCAAGTTCCTTTTTAGGAATACAAAACTGATCGCTTCCATTAAGCCAAGTAACCTTTAAAACTCTTCTTACTGCATGTATAATCATGGCTTTTTCAAAATTTTCACTAGTTATTGATAATGATCCGGCCGATGCCTGAGGTGCTGAAAATATTGCTGTTAGATTTTGCTTTTGTAAATCGCTTCCGCAGCTCATAAGAGAACCTATAAAACCTTCGCATACCTTATCTCTTATATCATGTCCGCTTGTTTTTACTTTAATAGCAGAAGATAAAGGCACAAATGTATGTGAAGTTCTTACTCTTTTTATCCATTTATTAAGCAGATTATTTCTATCAACTACACTGTAATTTTTTTTATCTATAATATTGCCTTCATCATCTGAAACATCTAATATTATATTTTCATTTCTTATATTATATTTGCTATTTATCTTCCATATTATAAAACTTACTGGAAATGGAGTTGTTTTTGATGTATTGTCAAAATTTGAAGATGAGAATATAAAGCCTGATATAAATTTATAATTGCATACTTTATTTCTAAATTTTTCATTATTATTGTATTTTATATAGTTAGTTTTAGAAAATATTGCAAGAATAACATTATCATTATTTATAAACTCCTGATTTATTCTAAACATAAACTGTGCATATAATTCTCTTGATGCCTCTCCTAATTTTTCATCATGCATAATATATCTTATTTTGCTGAAACTAACATTTCTTTTACTTTTTGAGTTTGTGCCTGCAACCTGGCTTGTAGCATAAGGCGGATTAATGAATATTAACCATTTTATATTTTTATTCTTCAAATCTTTTTGTAATTTTTCAGGCAGCTTATTATAATTAAAAGATTTATCATCAATATCATCATTTAAATAATCATATTGAAATAGGCATGCATCTTTAAAATTGTTTCTGCAGTATTCTATATCATCATCATTTATAGTGGACATATATAAATATTTATGATATTTTTTATTTATATAATACTCTAAATTTCCTGTTCCGCATGACATATCCCATATTCTGTAATTGCCATTTTCCAATTCTTTTTTATCAATTGCATCATATATATATTTTAAAGATTTTTCAGCAAATATTAATGGTGTATAAAATTCGCCTAAATATCTTTTTTTAGAGTTGTATTCTTTCATAATTCTTATTTTACAATTAATAAATGTTTTTTTCAATTTTTAAAAATTTATGATTTTTTAAATAAAATTTTGGTAGGCGCAAATGTACAAAAACTATAAAAAAGCAAGTATAAAGCATTAAATAAACTTCATACTTGCTTAAATTATTTATTTTGCTGCATTTCCAGCAACATTTAAAGAATCCCAAGTTCTTGCAAAAGGAGGAGCATAGCATAAATCAAGCATACCCAATTCATCAACTGTTAATCCTGCATGTATGCATGCTGCTATTACATCCGCTCTTAATACAGCACCTCTTTTTCCTAATATTTGTCCGCCTATAATTTTTCTGCTGTCTGATAAATATATTAATTTTATATGCAAATCCTGATAATCCGGATAATAATGCGTATGATCAATGTCTTTTATAGTAACTGATTTATAGTTAATATTTCTTTTTTTAGCTTCTTCTTCAGTTATGCCTGTGCGTGCTGCTTCAAGTTCAAATGCAAGTATACAAGCACTAGTTAAACTTCCTATGAATTTTTCATGTCCTCCTACTAAATTACTTGCAACCATTCTTCCTAATTTATTAGCACCAGTTGCAAGAGCAGCATAATTTTGAGAGTCCAAAACTCTGTCATATATACTAGCACAATCACCAGCAGCATATATAGAATCAATACTTGTTTTTCCCTCTCTGTCTACAAGTATAGCACCATTTTCCATAAGTTCTATTCCTGCTTCTTTTGCCAAATCATTATTAGGCTTAACTCCTATTGCAACAACAACATAATCAGCATCATATTTTCCTTTATCTGTTACAACTGCCTTTACATTATTTTTATCATCAGCTTCCAAAGACATTACTTTTTCATTAAGATGCAAATCAACATGTTCTTTTATATGCTCTATTACCATATCAGAGAACTCTTTATCGAATTTGTTTCCAAATACTCTGTCAGAACGCTGTATTATAGTAACATTTTTACCTATATGTTTTAAAGCATGAGCAGCCTCTATAGCTATAAAACCAGCTCCAAGCACTATAACATTTTTTATATTAGCATCTTTCATTTTTTCTTTCATATTTATAGCATCTTGATAATCTTTTAAAGTAGATACATTTCCTATATTGATGTTTGGTATATTAGGTATTATGGATTTTGCCCCTGTAGCTATTAATAAAGAATCATAATTATCCTCAAACTCATTATTATTTTCTATATCCTTAACCAATACTTTTTTATTTTTAGCATCTATTTTTAAAACTTCATGATTAACTTTCAAATCTATTCCTGATTTTATAGTTGCCTCTGCAGTTCTTGCTATCATGGTATTAGGATTATCATAAAATCCTCCGACATAATAAGGCATTCCGCAAGCTCCCCAAGATACAATATCAGTTTTTTCATAAACAGTAATAACTGCTTCTTTATCTAATCTTCTTGCTTTAGCAGCAGCACTCATTCCTGCCGCAACGCCTCCTATTATTATAATTTTTTTCATCTAAGAAACTCCTTGCTTTTATATACCTATATGTAGTATAGTATAATAATTGCTTAATTATTTGTCAATTAATTTATTTTAATAATATAAATTTGCAGTTAAAAATCAATAGTGTTATAAAAAATACTATTTTATAATATAATTTTTAATTTGCCATTAAAAAATTAATAAGTTGAAAAAATAGTAACTTTTAATATATTAAAAATATAAATTAATTAAAAAGGAATAAATAAAATACTATGGAAAATACTGATGATAATTTAGAAAGTAAAGTCAATAATATGATACTTTATTATAAGGATATATGCGAAAAAGAGCCTAATAATGTTAAAGCTATGGTAGATTTTGGTATTTTTTATACTCAGCTTGGAAAACATAGAGATGCTGTTGAAATTTTTAAAAAGGCTCTTCTTATTAACAGCAATGATTATTCTATATGGAGACTTATTGGCATATCATATACAAAAATAAAAAGTTATTATAATGCTATAGTTCATTTGGAGCATGCTTATGAACTTGAGAATAATGATTACATTAGCTTAAATTGGCTTGGAAATTGCTATATAGAGGTTGGAAGATATGAGGAGGCTGTTAATGTGCTAAATAAATCCTTTATGATAGCACCTAGGGAATATCTTAATTGGCGTACTTTGGGTATAGCATTATATAATTTAAATAGGCTTGATGAAGCTATAGAATCTTTTGAAAGGTCTGTTGAACTTAATAAATATGATTATGACAGTATTAATTGGCTTGGGCTTTCATATAAGGAAAAAGGAGATTATAAAAAGGCTATTGAATTTTTTAATAAAGTATTAGAGATTGAAAATAATAACTATTCTGTTTATTTAAATCTTGCTGTTTGTTATTTTCTATCTGATGATTTTGATAATTCTTTAATTTTTCTTAATAAATCATTAGAAATGAATGATTCTGATTATTTAATTTATCATTATTTAGGGGCTTTATCTTATAAGTCTAAAGATTATATTAATGCTATTGAATATTTGACTAAATCTATAAGTATTAATGATAAGCATGTAGATTCTTATAATTTTTTAGGATTATCATATTATTTTGCAGGACTTTATGATAATGCTCTTTATATTCTTGAAAAATGCCTAAATATAGATGATTCTAATAAGGAAGTTTATGCTTCTTTATCAGATGTTTATATGGCTTTAGGATATATTGATAAATCTAGGGAAGCTCTTGAAAAGTCCAAATAATTTTAATTTGTATTGTTATTATTATTTTCTTCTAGATTTTCTTTACTTATAATAATACCATATCCGCTTATTTCTATTTTATATTTATTGTCTAATACTATTATGAAATTTTTATCTTTTCTTTCTATATCTGTTATTTTTGAAGCAGGGTATTCATTATCTATAACATTAACCATAGATTTATGTATGCAGCTTCTTGGAATTCCATTTTTTGTATTTTCATCATTTTCACTTATAATGCTTATTTTTTTCCAAAGTCCTGTTTCATAGAAAATAAATTTATAACCTAAATCTATATTTACTTCATATCCGCCTGTTCCCTGATATAAACTTACAGTTTCAATATTATTTCCTGGAAAATTCATATTAATGAAATTTCTAGCTTTTAATGGAAGTGAATTTTCAGTCATGGACTGAGAATATAATAATGAACTTACCAGCAATGTTATAATAATTTTTTTCATAAACAATATTTAAATGCTATAATAAAATAAAAAATATGTCATTATTAATATTCGTATTTTCTTCCTATTAATTTACCATTTTTTTCTATATACAGCTTCATATTATTATCTAATTCAATGTCATATCTATTATCATTGAAAGATGTATTTAATATTGCACTTTGAGGATATAATCTAATTATAGTATCTATTACATTTTTTGGCAGTACATTATGAGTTATTTTATTATTATTGCCATTTATATATAGCCAGTCTCCTGTCCATTTAAATTTTATTTCTATTCCGTTGTTTAGACTTACTATATAATCTCCTGTTTTCTCTCTTTCTGCTAAATATATTTCATTTCCATAAAAATAATAACCAAGAAACTCTTTAATGTCCTTAGGAAGTTTGTCGATGTCTATTATCTTTTTTTCTGCAAATACTAATTGAGATAATGATAATATAATAATACCGCAAAATAAAAGAATATTTTTCATAAATGCTCCTTTTTATATCATTATATTAAGGAGTATAATAGAAATAGTTAATTTTGTCAAATTTTATTTACACAATTTTACAAAAAATATATATTTATTTTTCTATTTCTGTTTCTGATTCATAATCTTTTTTAACATCGTTATATTCATCAATTAAAGATTTATATTCTTCTTCATCGTTTAATAATATATTATTGGTTTTGTTTAGTAATTTTATACTCATTACAATCTCCTTTAATAATATATTTTAATATACCATTACATGCTAATAAATAGTATTTAATCATAGTTTCATATTACAAAATGTAATAAAACTTACGATAAATTCAATTATTTTTTTATATGTTTGATTTTATGTGCTAGTAAAGTGGTTATAAAAAAGCCCCATATACTCTTTATATATCGAATATATGGGGCTAAAATTCTATACTAAAATAAAATATTTTTTAATTCATAGCATTAATTTTTTTCATAATGTCAGATTTTTTAGCACTGGCTCTATTAGAATGAATAACAGATTTTCTAGCTGCTTTATCTAAAGCACTGGCATATTTTTTATATTCTTCCATAGCTGAAGATTTATCATTACTTTCTATGGATTTAATAACTTTCTTTTTTTGAGTATTTAAAAAACTTTTAATTTTTCTATTATATAAATTTCTTACAGAATTCTGTCTTAATCTTTTAGATGCGGAAGCTATATTAGGCATTAATGTACTCCATTATTTTAAAATAAAAAAGCGGAGTTGACGGGGCTCGAACCCGCGGCCTCCTGCGTGACAGGCAGGCGCTCTAACCAAACTGAGCTACAACTCCAAAATAGTTAAGGATGCTTTATATTATATACTAATTGATTTTTTTGTCAATACCTAAAATAAAAAAATATTAAATTTATTAATACTCATCATCATAATCTTTATAATAGTTATAGAGACTTGATATGCAGTTTTCACATATATTGGCATTTAAAATCAGAACTAATATTTTCAAACAATCTATATTATCTATATAGTAAATATTGTTATTATTTTTATAATACTGGTATGTGTTAATTTTTATACAGTCATCGGAATTTATATTTATGCTGTATTGAGAGAAATCGAAGAACTGATCCTCTATTTCATTTAAATTACCGCATAATGAGTTATTAACATCATTATAATCTTTAATTTTTATATATAAAGTTTTATCTTTTTTATTTGTATGTATTGTAGATTCAAATATATGATAATCATTTTTTGCTTTGTTTATATATTCAGGAGGAAGTATAGCATATCCCATTATAATTAATCCTAAAATTATTTTGTTTTAATATATTAAATTGATTTTCTGAAAGTAAAACAATATATAGTTCTTTTTTGATATTTATTATAATTCTATATTTGCAAGCATAAGATATATAATATATAATTGCACAAAATATAAAATCTCAAAGGGAAAAAAATGTCTAAAACTAATAAAGAAGAAAATTTGCATCAAAAACCATTAATGGAAGAGCTTTATAAGGAAGAATTAGAAGCATTAAAAAAAGAAGATAAAAACAGCAAACCCAAGAATTGGCAGCTTTCTCCTCAGGCTGTAAGAGATTTTATTTTAGGCAAGAAACTTAAAGACGGAACAATTATAAAAAGAAAATTTTACGGGGACGATGCCCTTGTAGAGCGTGCCATAATAACCATAGCAGGAAACAGAGGATTAATGCTTGTAGGAGAACCAGGTACAGCAAAAACTATGCTAAGCGAATTATTATCAGCAGCTATAAGCGGAAACAGTACCGTTACCATACAAGGAACAGCAGGTACTAATGAAGATAATATCAAATATTCTTGGAATTATGCTATGCTTTTTGCAAAAGGCCCTGTGGAAGAGGCATTAATACCGTCTCCGGTTTATACAGGTATGAATAATGGTATTATTACAAGATTTGAAGAGATTACAAGATGTCCGCTTGAAATACAGGACTCTTTAATAAGTATATTAAGCGATAAAATTTTAAATATACCGGAACAGAATAAAGTATTATTTGCTAAGGCTGGTTTTAATATAATAGCTACTGCCAATACAAGAGATAAAGGTATAAATGAAATGAGCAGTGCCTTAAAAAGAAGATTTAATTTTGAGACGGTAGAGCCTATAAAAAATCCTAAACTTGAAAGTGAAATAATAACAAATCAGTGCAAAACACTTTTTGAACTTGCTGATATTGATATAAATGTAGAAGATGATGTTGTTGATGTTCTTGCTGTTACTTTTAGTGAATTGAGAAGCGGAACGAGCTTTGAGAATGCCAAGATACAGGAGTTAAATTCTATTATGAGTACCGCTGAGGCTGTTTCGGTTTATTATCAGTCTGCACTTCATTCTTATTACTATGGGGATAAGAAAATTAAGATGGATACTTTGGTTGAAAATTTAATAGGAAGTGTTGCTAAAGAAAATAAAGATGATTTGCCTAAATTAAAAAATTATTTTAATAATTCTGTAAAAATAAAAGCAGAGAAATTAGGTAAACGCTGGAAAGAATATTATGAAAGCAGGAATTTAATAAAGTAATAATGAATAAGGATTCATAAGTCCTATTAATTAAATTCAATTGTTATAATGATTTTGACAATTTATGTTATTTTTATTATAATTAAATTATGAAAGATTTGGAAAAGTTAAAGCAGATATTAAATGAGCCTATTACTATTAATAATTTAAATAGGATTAATGATTATTTTATTAGATATTTATTTTCTCATACAGGTAATGAAAATATTGCTTTAAATTTTATTAATTCAGTGTTTAAAGATTTGAATTTTACTACTTTTAATAAAATTGAAATATTAAATCCATTTAATATAGCAGAAAATTATGATGAAAAAGAGTCTATAGTAGACATCAAGGCTACAACAGAAACAGGAATAATTGTATTAATAGAAATTCAATCCAGAGGAAATGAGGATTTTATAAAAAGAGCTTTATATTATTGGGCTTATAATTATAGTTCTAGTTTAAATAGAGGTTCTTTTTACGATGAATTAAAGCCTGCAGTCAGTATCAATATTACGAATTTTGTTTTAACTGATGAACATAAAGTACATAGCTGCTATCTCCTAAAAGAATTAAATAATAACAAAATTCTTACAGATCATTGCCAGCTTCACTTTATTGAACTTCCTAAATTTAATTTAAAAGATATTTCTGAGATAGAAGAATTACATAAAGGATTTATTTCTTGGGTAAAATTTTTTAAAGGAGAAGATATGTCATCTTTAATAAAAGAAAATACTATCTTTGAAGAAGTAGAAAAAAAATGCAAAATTTTTGTTAATGACAGTCCTGTAATGGATAAATATAAGAAACGTGAAGTAGATGCCTATTTTTTTGATAGAAGTATAGAATTAGATTTAAAAAAAGCTAAAAAAGAAGGAATTGCTGAAGGTATAAAAGAAAATCAAATATCAATGGCTAAGAATATGAAAAATAGAAATATGGATTTAAATCTTATTATAGAATTAACAGGATTAAGCATTGAGGAAATAGAAAAATTATGAACATTTTCAAGAGCATATTATATTAACAAACAATTTTTTATTATGATAAAACTAAAAAATTATGTAATTTAAGGAAAGTATATGAAAAAAAATTATTTTATTTCTTTTAAGCATTAATTTTTTATGGGCATTTCCTCCTAGTGAAGCGTATTTTTCTGAACTTTTAAGCGATAATGGTAAAGTGACAAAAAATACAATGCAAGCTTATGATGTAAAAGATTATGGTATGGTTTGTTTTGATGGAGAGATTACATTAACAGGAATTCTTGAAAGATCTGATAATTCTGATATTGATACTATATTATAGTGCTTTAAGATTTTATCCTGATAATAATATTGATTTGCTTTTTTATTTAGTCTAGTTGGTGCATATTCCTATAATATAGATGATTATAAAGAATTTGAAAGATCAGACTTCGGTGTTTTATTAAAAAATATTAAAGTAAAATTACCAGAACCTTTAAATAAAAGATTTTTAGGTGCTACTGCTGTAAGGACGGAGGTAACAATAAGAAACTATTCTATTTTTTGTGAAGGTGAAGCAGGAAGAGAGGCTTACGGTGATATTGTAGGTTTTAAGGCTTTAGGTGATGTAGAAACAGAGTATTTTAGTAAAGATAATTATAATGCAGGAAATGTTTATTACAGCGAACTTCAATATAATTCTAAAGACAATTATGTGAATATAAGAGATAAAGCAAATGGAAAAGTAATAGGAAAGATTTTGAAAAACGATATGATTAATAATGGATGGATTTTATTAGCTATTGATAATTATTATTATTATGAAATAGATGATAAAGGTTGGTATGAAGTATATTATATGCCTCCGAATGCTAAAGATGGAAAAGATGCAATTCATGGCTTTGTGCATGGTTCACAGATAAAAATTGGAAATAATTAAAAACAATATAATTTTGACAATTTATGTTATTTTTATTATAATGTTTATATGGATAATGGCTTTAAAGATATAAAATATTTTAATAGATTAAATGATTATTTTGTAAGATACCTTTTTTCTGATAAAGGCAGTGAGGCAATATTGCTGGATTTTATTAATTCGATAATGCTTGACTCTGGTATGAAGACTTTTAGAAGTGTAGAAATACTTACACCTTTCAATTATAAAGATAACTATGAAGATAAAGAAACTATAGTTGATGTTAAATGTATAACTCAAAATGGTTCAGTTGTTATAATAGAGATACAATTACAAGGTAATTCTAGGTTTCCAGAAAGAATATTATATTACTGGGCTTCTAATTACAGCAAGCTTTTAAAACAGGGTGAAAAGTATGATGCTTTAACTCCTGTTATTAGTATAAATTTGCTTAATTTTAATTTAGATGACTCAGATAATATTCATTCTTGTTATATGATTTATGATACTATTAGTCAAAGATTATTAACAGATCATCTTCAAATACATATAATAGAGCTTAAAAAATTTCAATATAATTTGTTAAAACCAGATTTAAATTGCTGGCTGAAATTTTTTACAATGAAAGATAATAGGGAGGAAATTATGTCTGATTTAGTAAAGGAAAAACCTATAATGGAAGAAGTACAGAGAAGATATAATAATTTTATAAAAGACAGACTTATGATGAATGAATATGACAAAAGGCAAGCATATTTGTACGGCAATCAGATAATGCTTGAAGAAGAGAGAAGATTAGGTGTTGAAGAAGGTTTTAAAATAGGTATAGAAAAAGGGATAGAAAAAGGTATAGAAGAGGGTAAAAAAGAACAGCAAATATATATAGCTAGGAATTTAAAAAAATCCGGTATAGATATAAAAATAATTAGCGAAAATACAGGTTTGGATATAGAAGAAATTGAGCAGTTATAATTGTATTTATAAGAGAAACAGAAATTGCTAATGAGGTAAATGAAAACTAATAACTGATGATATTTAGAGAAATACAAATAAAAAACTTATGAGTTCCTGGCATTCGCAAGAATGACATGAGATTATAGACGAATAAGTTTTTTATAGATGATAAAAATTAAAAGGTTACAATGTTATTGTTATAAATATCTAACAATTTGTATTATAATAGTTCTTTTAAGATTATATTTATAAAAAGATGAAAATTATTACTAAAATCGATTTTTACATATTATTTTATATGGGATACTGTAATTTTTTTATTTACTATGTTGACTTTTTTATATAAATTTATTAGAATAAAAACAGACGGTAAAACTAATGCTTAAACATTATGAAAGATTGCGTATAATGTTTGTTTTGCCAACTGTTAGGAACTATAAAGATCCTCTAAATCCTTATTATTCCAACAATACATATTGTCAAAGTTATGCGTAACTTTGCAGAGAATAAAGATCCTCTAAATCTTATTATTCTCACTGATTTTTATAGTCTGTTAGAATCAAAATTAAAGGTTCTAACGAAATGCCGGAAACAATGAGGATATCCTTTCTTCATTGTTTCCAATAAATATTTTAGAAGTTATAACCAATTATGGTATAACATATAAAAAATTTAGGAGAAAAAAAATGAAAAAAGTTTTATTGACAGCTATGGCTATATTAACCTTAGCTGGTACATCAGTTTTTGGTATGTACGGTGTAGACGGTGATGACTGGATTGGATTCCTTACTCATGGAAACCAGTTAAGAGCTAGAATGGATCAATTAGGATTTGTTTTAGGCAACGGTACAATTAAAGGTACTTTAGGTTTCAGAAATGATAAAGGTACTTTAGGCAACATAATAAGCGGTACTGTTAGCGGAGATAAACTTACAGTAAGACATTATTTTACACCTACTGTTTCAGCAGGTATAGGATACACTTCTGATATGTTCGGTATAGGCGTAGGGTATAACTTCACTTATATGGATCCTAATCTTTATATTCACACTCCAGTATTAATGTTCAATGCTTTAAATAATAACTTAAAAATCGCAGTTCCTGTAGAAGTAGCTGTAACTGATAAATTTAATGGAGTTAATAACAATAAATTTACAGGTATAAGCTTCAATCAAATGGAATTAAGATATACTACTGGAATAGATGCTTTCAATGAAATCAGAGTATATTTCAATTATAGAAATACTTCTCATGAAAACGCTTATGCAGGTGCTCTTAGTGAAAAAACTATATCAGAAGCATTCGGTATGCAGGTAAGATTATACTTCTTAAGAACTCAAATTGGAAACGTTACAGTTAATCCATTCTTAAGAGTTGAATATCATACAGCTTTAAAAGGCAATTTAATGTATGATTACACAATGACAAGAGACTCAATTTATAGTACTGAGTTTAGCGGAATAGCTTCTGATGAAAAACAATCAGATGTTTATAAATACAGCCCTTATCAAGTTACTATTAAACCAGTATTATCTTTAGCAGCTTCAAGCGATATAGTTTCTTTATACTTTGAACCTTCTTTAGGATATCAAATAAATGGAAATGCTATCACTGTAGCAGAAGCTAATGCAGGTATGAAGCAGAAATTAACTCATAATTTAGCTTGGGGAGCTTATGCTGAATTATATGTAACTCCTGTTAAAGACTTAGAATGGTACTTTGAGATGGATATTAATAATACTGATGTTACTTATGGAAATAGCGGTACTCCAGTATATTTTGAAACTACTACTGGTATAACTTGGTACTTGCCTTCATTAGGCGGAGATACTGCTGCTCAATAATTAGTGATTAATATAGAAATATGTAATTAAAGGGGTTAAAAAACTCCTTCAATTTGATAAAAAAATAGGAGAAAAAAATGAAAAAGGTTTTATTGACAGCTATGGCTATATTGACCGTAGCTAGTACTACTGTATTTGGTATGTACGGTATGGACGGAGATGACTGGATTGGGTTCCTTACTGACGGAAACCAGTTAAGAGCAAGAATGGATCAATTAGGATTCACTTTAGGAAATGGTACAATTAAAGGTACTTTTGGTTTCAGAACTGATAAAGGTGCTTTAGGCAATATAATAAGCGGTGCTGTTAGCGGAGACAAACTTACAACAACCCATTATTTTACACCTACTGTTTCAGCAGGTATAGGATACACTTCTGATATGTTCGGTATAGGTGTAGGATATAACTTCACTTATGTTGATCCTCATCTTTATATTCATACTCCAGTATTAATGTTCAATGCTTTGAATAATAACTTAAAAATTGCAGTTCCTATAGAAATAGCTATAACTGATGATGCAAGACCAAATGATCCATTTGGTGATAGTATGGTTGATCCAAATATTAGTAAAGTTAAATTTACAGGTATAGGATTTAATAATCTTGAATTAAGATATACTACTGGAATAGATGCTTTCAATGAAGTAAGATTCTATGCTTCTTATAGAAACACTACTCATGAAGCACCTGTTAATGGAGCAACTCAAAAACTTGTTTCAGAAGCATTAGCTTTACAATTAAGATTATACTTCTTGAAAACTACTGTTGGAGATGTAACTGTTAATCCATTCCTTAAAGTTCAATACTCTACAGCTTTAAAAGGAACAAGACTTGATGATTTCTATATGTTAGATAGTTATAAATACCCAGCTGGTCAGGTTGTTAATGGAGTATATGATGGAAATGTTGGTATAGACGGCAGCAAAAAACAATCAGATATTTATAAATCTAGTCCATATCAGGTAACTATTACTCCTGTATTATCTTTAGCAGCTAGCAGCGATATAGTTTCTTTATACTTTGAACCTTCTTTAGGTTATAGAATAAGCGGAAATGCTATCACTGTAGAAGAAGCTAATGCAGGTATGAAGCAGAAAATCACTCATAATTTAGCTTGGGGTGCTTATGCTGAAATGTATGTAACTCCTGTTGAAGACTTAGAATGGTACTTCGAAATGGATATCAATAATAATAATACAGTTGCTTCAGCTAACGGCAGCACACCTCCAGTATATTTTGAAACTACTACTGGTATAACTTGGTACTTGCCTTCATTCGGCGGAGATACTGCTGCTCAATAATTAGAGATTTAACTTAGAATATATATAACTAGGGGGGCTTTTACGGCCTCCTTTTTTATGTATTTATTAATATTTAATTATATTTAAAAAGAGTATATATTTATAATATACTCTTTTTTATGTGAAAAATTGTATTTTATTATTCTTTTTGATATTTTTATAATAGATTAATATTAAATTTTCTCTGCTAAAAAATAATTTTATATAACTAAAAAACATTATTATTTAGTCTAAATAAATTTAACATTCTTTACATAATTTGAAATATTTATGAACTTATCAATTATTAATATGTAATTATGATATTTATTTTAATATTTTACATTATCAAACCAGTATTATCTTTAGCAGCTAGCAGCGATATAGTTTCTTTATACTTTGAACCTTCTTTAGGTTATAAATATGCTTATTCAAAAGAAACTGCAGGTGCTGAAAGTATTGACCATGCTTTAACATGGGGTGCTTATGCTGAAATGTACATAACTCCAGTTAAAGACTTAGAATGGTACTTCGAGATGGATGTTAACGGTAATGTTACTGGAAAAGATAAAGTAGCTAACGTTGATTTAGCTCCAGTATACTTTGAAACTACTACTGGTATAACTTGGTACTTACCTTCATTAGGCGGAGATACTGCTCAGTAATTAAATAATTAAAATGAAAATTAGGGAGGATGTAAAAGTCCTCCTTTTTATTTGCATAAAAATATTTCAATTTATTAAAAAAAATCAAATAAATATATTCAATAAAAATTTTTTCTTGATATAATATTAAAGAGATATATTTTTGTTGTTAGGTAAAACAAAAATGAAGAATTTTATATTATCATTAATTAGTTTATTATTCATATTTAATTCTTATATATTCGGCATGTACGGCAATGGAGATGATTGGATAGATTTTCTTACAGATGCTAATCAATTCAGGGCTAGAATGGATCAATTAGGTTTTGTTTTGGGTGATGAAACTATTAAAGGTACTTTTGGTTTTAGAACTGATGAAGGTACTTTAGGAAGCATAATAAATGGTGCTGTTAGCGGAGATAAACTTACAGTAAGTCATTATTTTACACCTACTGTTTCAGCAGGTATAGGATATACTTCTTCAATATTTGGTATAGGCTTAGGTTATAATTTTACATATATAAATAATAATTTACAGGTGCATACCCCCGTATTGACAATTAATGCTTTAGATAATAATTTAAGAATAGCAATACCTTTGCAGATAGCTGTTTCTGATACTATTGTTAATACAGATAGGTTCGGAACTTATACAGGTATAAGCACTTCAACTCAAATAAGATATTATACAGGAATAGACTCTATTAATGCTTTAAGATTGTATATTAATTATGGAAGAAATTCGTATGAAAATATGTTTTTAGCACAGTCTTTGGGTTTTGAATTTAGAATGTATTTCTTAAATAGTTATATCAATGATGTTAATATAAATCCTTTTATCAAAGTTCAATATAATACGGCATTAGGAAGCGAAGGAAAACCTATTAGTTCATCTCATGTTCTGTCAAGCAGTGTTATGAATTATAAAGATCTTTCATTAAGATATGATTATGATATCTATGATATAGAAGTAACAGCTGTTTTATCTTTATCGGCTAATAGTGATATAGTTTCTTTATATGTAGAACCGTCTTTAGGATATAAAATAGCAGAAACAGGTTTTAAAACTGAATTGCCTGAATATTATTTAACATGGGGTGCTTATACTGAAATGTATATAACACCTGCTGAAGATTTGGAATGGTATTTTGAAATGGATGTTAATGGCAATGTTGATTCAATTCCGGTATATTTTGAAACTACTACCGGTATAACTTGGTACTTGCCTTCATTTAGTAATGCAGAATAATTAATCCTTATCTATATTTATAAAATGATTTAATGCATTGAGTATGTCTGCTGATTTATTATCTATCTTATCGTCATCATCTGTATTTTCTGCTTCAAGCATTGATATATAGGATTTCATTAGATTAAAACCGAAATATGCTTCTATATTGCTGTCATCTTCTTCTATAGATTTTTTATAATATTCCAATGCTTCTTCATATAATCCTAGTTCTTCTTTTTCCTTTGCTGTATTAAAATAGCTTTTTGATTTATTATTATTATTCATATAAAAATCCGATAAAATTTAATTAGGATAATATTATACTATAATGAAATTTTTTTCAAAAATTATATATTTAGTGTATTATTTTTTAATTTGAAAAAGATTTTTATTATTATATATTATATATATGCAGCAAAGTTTTTTATAATTTATTATGAAGGAGAAAATATGGATTTAAAGAAATCACAAACTAATGAAAATTTGAAAACTGCTTTTATAGGTGAGGCTATAGCTAGATGTAAATATGCATATTATGCTGAAAAGGCAAGAGAAGACGGAATGGAGAATTTGGCATTGGTATTTGAGAAGGCTGCTAGAAACGAACAGGAACATGGTAAATTATGGTTTGAACGCTATCATGGTATATTTTCAAAAGATGAGAATTTAAAAGATGCTATAGCTAGTGAAACATACGAAGCTACTGATATGTATTTAAATTTTGCAAAAACAGCTAGAGAAGAAGGCTTTAATGATATAGCAATTCTTTTTGAGCATGTTGCCAAAATAGAAGAAGAGCATAAAAAAATGTTTGAAAAATATTTAGGTAACAATATAGAAAGTTTAAACAGATGGCAATGCGGTAAATGCGGATATGTACATAATGAAGCTAAAGCTCCTAAGAAATGCCCTGTTTGTGAGCAGTATAGAGTTGGAGGAATAAATTAATAAACACATATATTAAAAAATTATTATTTATGGAGGTATCAATGTATAGAAAAAGAGCCGAGTTTTTAGCAGAACTAATGGGATCAATGTTTTTAATAATGTTCGGATGCGGAGTAGTTGCATCAGTTAATATTGGAAATACTGGGGCACCTGTTGATATACATATAGCTTGGGGACTTGCTGTTACTTTTGGTATATATGTATCTGGAAAAATAAGCGGTGCACATTTGAATCCTGCTGTTACATTAGGTTTAGCTGTTACAAGCAAATTTCCATGGTCAAAGGTATGGTATTATATATTGGCGCAAATGATAGGATGTTTTATAGGTGCTGCTGTAGTATTTGCTGTTTATTATGGTAAATGGATGGAAGTTGATCCTACACTTTCTAGTACAACTGGAGTATTTGCTACATTTCCATCTGTTCCGGGTTTTTGGTATGGATTTATAGACCAAGTTGTAGGAACATTTATTTTAGTATTTTTAATTCTTGCTACAGGAGATTCAAATAATACTCCTGCCGGTGCTAATTTAGGACCTATAATAGTAGGACTTATAATAGTTGCTATAGGAGCATCTTTCGGCTTCATGCATGGATATGCTGTTAATCCGGCACGTGATTTAGGACCTAGACTTTTTGCAGTTGCTGTAGGATTTCAAAATAACGGACTTACAGATGGTTCTAATGTATGGTTAGTTCCTGTTATAGGACCTATAGTCGGAGGTGTTTTAGGTGCTATTGTTTATGATTTCACTATAGGCAAGGCATTAGCAGGTAAAAATTAGTATATAAATTAATGAGTTTAATTATGGCAAAATATGTAGTTGCAATAGATCAAGGTACAACAAGCAGCAGAGCTATAGTATTTGATTATGATCAGAATATGGTGTCTGTTGCTCAGAAAGAATTTACTCAAATTTATCCTAATGAAGGATGGGTTGAGCATAATGCTGCAGAGATTTGGGCTACTCAGTTCGGGGTTTTACAAGAGGCTATACAAATTGCCGGAGTTAAGCCGGAAGAGATAGCTGCTATTGGGATTACAAATCAAAGGGAAACTACTGTTGTTTGGGATAAAAACACAGGAGAGCCTATTTATAATGCCATAGTTTGGCAATGCCGAAGAACAGCTCCTATATGCGATGAACTTAAGAAAAAAGGACTTGATACATATATAAGAGAAAATACAGGTTTGGTAGTTGATGCTTATTTTTCAGGTACTAAAATAAAATGGATACTTGATAATGTTCCTGGTGCCAGAGAGAAAGCTAATAAAGGCGAATTACTTTTCGGTACAATAGATACTTGGCTTGTATGGAAGCTTACAGGCGGAAAGGTGCATGTTACAGATTATACTAATGCATCAAGGACTATGATTTATAATATTAAAGAATTAAAATGGGATGAGAATATTTTAAAAGAATTAGATATACCTATGAGCATGCTTCCTGAGGTAAAAGATTCTTCATGTGTTTACGGATATGCTAATATTAACGGAAAAGAAGTTCCTATATCAGGCATAGCAGGAGATCAGCAGTCTGCATTATTCGGACAGGCTGGATTCAATAAGGGAGATACAAAAAATACTTACGGTACAGGAAGCTTCATTCTTATGAATGTAGGGGAGAATTTTATATTAAGTAAGAACGGACTTATAACTACTATAGGTATTGGATATAAAGGAAAAATTGAATATGCTTTAGAAGGTTCTGTATTCATAGCAGGTGCTGTTATACAATGGGTACGCGATGAATTGAGACTTCTTCATGATGCTAAAGATACAGAATATTTTGCTACTAAAGTAAAAGATACTAACGGAGTTTATTTAGTACCTGCATTTGTTGGGCTTGGTGCTCCTTATTGGGATATGTATGCGAGGGGATGTTTGGTAGGTATTACCAGAGGTGTTAATAGAAGTCATATTATAAGAGCAGCAGAAGAGGCTATAGCTTATCAAAGTAAAGATGTTATTGATGCTATGGTAGCAGACAGCGGAGTTAAACTTGGTTCATTAAAAGTTGATGGCGGAGCATGCAGAGATAATTTTTTAATGCAGTTTCAAGCTGATATTATTAATACTAAAGTTCTTCGTCCTCAAATTACAGAAACTACTGCTTTGGGTGCTGCTTATTTAGCAGGACTTGCTGTAGGTTTTTGGAAAGATAAAGATGAAATTGCAAACAGATGGAAATTAGAGAGAGAGTTTACTCCTTCCATTTCTGAGGAGGAGAGAAATAAAAAATATATGGGCTGGAAAAAAGCGGTTGAAAGATCAAGAGGATGGGCTATATAATTTAAATAAGGAATATATATGTATGATATATTGATTATAGGAGCAGGAGTATCAGGGACTTCATCAGCACGCGAGCTTTCAAGATATAAAGCTAGTATATGTGTTGTTGAGAGAGGGGAAGATGTTTGTTCCGGTACTTCAAAATCCAATAGCGGAATAGTTCATGCTGGTTTTGATGCTGCCAATGGTTCTCTTATGGCTAAGTTAAATGTTTTAGGTAATAAAATGATGCCTAAAATAGCAGAAGATCTTGATGTGCCTTTCAGACAAAATGGTTCTTTGGTAGTTTGTACTAATGAAGAGGATATGCCTAATTTGCAGGCTATATATGAAAGAGGAATTAAAAATGGAGTTGATGGGCTTCAAATATTGAACAGAGAAGAGGTTCATAAAAGAGAGCCTAATTTAAATGATAATGTATGTGCTGCTTTATATGCATCTACCGGAGGAATAGTTGATCCTTTTATATTAAATATTGCCTATGCTGAAAATGCCCATGCTAACGGAGTTGAGTTTAAATTCTATACTGAAGTTATAAATATAAAAAAACTCTCTGACGGAACTTTTGAAGCAGAAACTAATAACGGTATTATAAAAGCTAAATATATAGTTAATGCTGCCGGAGTTTATGCTGATAAGTTTCATAATATGATGAGTGCAAATAAAATACATATTACCCCAAGAAGAGGAGATTATATTCTGCTTGATAATGAGGTTGATAATTTAGTAACTTCAACAATATTTGCACTTCCTACAAAATTGGGTAAAGGTATATTGGTTACACCTACAGCTCATGGAAACATAATGCTCGGACCTACTGCCATTGATATAGAAGATAAAGAGGGACTAAATACAACTGCTGAAGGACTTGCTCAGATTATAGAAAAATCCAAAATGACAGTTAAAAATATTCCTTATAATAAAGTTATTACTTCATTCTGCGGGCTTCGTCCTCATGAGGATAATCATGAATTTATTATTAAAGAGCTTGAAGACTGCGAAGGATTTTTTGATTGTGCCGGAATAGAATCTCCGGGGCTTGCATCCTCTCCTGCAGTCGGTTTAATGGTTGCTGATATTGTAAGTAAAAAAGGAAATTTTGAGAAAAAAGAAAACTTTATAGAAAAAAGAAAAGGAATAACGCATTTTAATAAACTTTCTAATGAAGAGAAAAATAAACTTATAAAAGAAAATCCTTTATACGGGCATATAATTTGCAGATGCGAAAAGGTAACAGAAGGCGAAATATTAGAGGCTATAAAAAGTCCGATAGGAGCTAAATCTATTGACGGAGTAAAAAGAAGAGTAAGAGCAGGACTTGGAAGATGTCAGGGGGGATTCTGTTCTCCTAAAATTATAGAGATTTTAGCCCGTGAATTAAATGTTTCTCCTTTAACTATTACTAAATGCGGAAAAGGTTCTGAAATAGTTATCGGATATGATAAAGAAACTTTGTAATTTACAAGTTTATTAAATTAAAAACAATATGAATTATTTGTTTTGATTTAAGGAGTAAAAATGCAATGTTATGATGTTGTTGTTATAGGCGGAGGACCTGCCGGACTTGCAGCTTCCGTTTCTGCCAAAGAAAATGGAATAGATAATTTACTTATGATTGAACGGGATAATGTGCTTGGAGGCATACTCAATCAATGCATACATAATGGTTTCGGGCTTCATAGATTCGGAGAAGAGCTTACAGGTCCTGAATATGCTTATAGATTCATAGAGAAAGTTATTGATTTAAATATAAATTATAAACTTAATACTATGGTTTTGGATATTGGGCTTAATAATGACAAGACAAAAAAAATTACTTATATAAACAAAGAAGAAGGTGTAATTCAAATCAATGCTAAAGCTGTAATACTTGCTATGGGATGCCGTGAACGTTCAAGGGGTGCTTTGAATATACCAGGATTCAGACCTGCAGGTATATTTTCTGCCGGTGCTGCTCAGCATTTAGTTAATATTGAAGGATATATGCCAGGCAAAGAAGTTGTTATACTTGGTTCCGGCGATATAGGGCTTATTATGGCTAGGAGAATGACTTTTGAAGGTGCTAAAGTTAAGGTAGTAGCTGAGATACTTCCTTTCTCCGGAGGGCTTAAAAGAAATATAGTCCAATGTTTGGATGATTTTGGAATACCTCTTAAGCTTAGTCATACAGTAATAGATATTAAAGGAAAAGACAGACTTGAAGGTGTTACAATAGCTAAAGTTGATGAGAATATGAAGCCTATTAAAGGTACTGAAGAATATTATTCCTGCGATACTTTGCTTTTATCTGT
>NZ_CALXRN010000080.1 GCF_944390595.1 uncultured Brachyspira sp.
TCTTCTATTTCTACAAAAACTGCGTCTATTACTAATATTACGACTACAGTTGGAGATGTGAATAACTTGCATCAAATGCTATCAGGTAAGATGATAGAGGCTAAAGTTGGATATACAGGCTCTATTAGCGGAAATGTTTATTACTTCATGGGAGAAAATGAGGCTTTAGCTGTTGCTTCTCTTATGATGGGTCAAAAAGAAGCTGCTTTAAATGATATGGTAGCACAAGTATTAAAAGAAGCTTTTTCCCAAATGGTTGGGGTTTCTGATAGTGCTTTATCTTCAAGATTTGGAGGAAGTTTTACTAATTCGCCTATAGAGACTTCTATATTAGAAGATGCTTTTGGTATTAATATACCTGGACCTTTGGCAATAGTTAGCGGTAATTTATCTATTGAAGGAGAGATAGACAATGCTCCTTATGTATTTGCTTTAGAACTTCCGCTATTACAAAGTCTTTTAAGTTCAGCTTCCAGCAGTGCTACTTCATCTTCAGCTCCTGCGTCTTCTGCCGGAAATGCTGCTTCAAGCAATAGTCCTATGGGCGGACTTGTTGATAATCAGGCTTTTGATTCAGGTCCTCAATTAGGCGTACAGCATGCTGAATTTAACTCTTTAATGCCTGCTTCTGATGTTCAGGGTACCGGCAATATTGGTCTGCTCATGGATGTAACTATGAACATGACTGTAGAGTTAGGAAGAGCTACTATGACTATTAGAGATATATTAGGACTTGGTGAAGGTTCTATTATAGAGCTTCAAAAATTAGCAGGTGAACCTGTAGATTTGCTTGTTAATGGTAAGTTAATAGCTAAGGGTGAGGTTGTAGTAATAGATGAAAACTTCGGTGTTCGTGTTACTGATATCATAAATCCTATGGATAGACTTACTAATAAACCTAGATAAGTTAAAATAAGTACCAATATAAGAAAAGCGGGGATTAAAAATCCTCGCTTTTTTATTTTTATAATTGAAATTATCTTAATAAATATATATAATTGTATATACAAGAGCATAGATAGTTTTGCATTTTATAATATATAGTTTGCTTTTTTAATAAAAATAGGTAAGAAGTGAAATAATGAGTGATAAAAAACAAGATAATGAACCTAAATTGAATGCTGCACCTTCTAGTAACATTAGTTTACTTATGGATGTTTCAATTAATGTTACAGTTGAGCTTGGAAGAGCACGTTTAAGTATACGTGAAATATTAGAGCTTGGGGAGGGTTCTATTATAGAGCTTCAGAAATTAGCAGGTGAACCTGTGGATTTACTTGTTAATGGTAAGCTAATAGCTAAGGGCGAGGTTGTAGTAATAGATGAGTGTTTTGGTGTTCGTATAACTGATATTATGAATTCTACAGATATATTAGTTGAAAATATTTCTAAAACTGATGCTGAAAATAATAAAAAAGATAAATAATTTATATAACAAATTTTAAATGGTTTTAATTCTGATATGCATATTCAATTTCTGAGTAAGTTCAAATAATAAAAAAATGTATATATTTAATTTTAATTATTAAAACTTTATAGATTATACTAATAAATTATTATTTCTAACAAGTAACTAAAAAATATTTTATATATTATAACTAATTTAATAATAAATATTTACGATAATATAACTATGAATAATAAGAATCGTTTTATAATTTTTTCAGTTGTTATTATCGTTTTAATAATAGTATCTTTTTCATCACTTATAGTTACAGCTAATACTAGAGCATCTGAAACTATAGTTAGAGATAGCGAAGTAAAACAGGATAATTTACAAAATAATGAAATTAACACTCTTAATCCTGAAAATAAAAAAATAAGAATACTTATAGATCCCGGACATAATGCTGCAACAAAAGGTGCATTAGGTTCATTAGGATATGAATATTATATGACTTTAAGAGTAGGCAGAGAATTAGCCAAAATACTTTCTGAAGACAGCAGATTTGAATATTTTTTAAGTAGGGATGGTGCTTATTACAGCAGACCTATTAAAGAATATATGACAAATAATTATGAAAAACTTCTAGGTATATATAACACAAAAATAGAAGATCAATACAGAAATGGAAATTTAACTAGATATCAAACATTAGAATTATATGCTATAAGACATTATGCTATAGATAATAATTTTGATTTATTAATTAGTTTGCATTTTGATTATATGCCTTATATAAGCAGAAGAAGAAAAACTTCAGGCTTCCATGTTATAGTTAGCCCTTATAACAGGGAATTTGCAGCTTCTATGCAGGTAGCTCAGAGAGTATCTAAGAGAATGCAGGAAGAATATAATATTTCACCTATTATAGGACATGATGCGGTGCTTCCTGATTCTGTATGGAAATTTTATGATAAAGATGAATTAATTGATGAGGGTATATCTTTAAGAGGACTAATTGTTATAGGCGATGCATTTGAGCATACTTATAATAAGCAGGAAATGAAAAAAGATGTTCCTTCTATTATGATAGAATCAGCTTTTATACATGAAGCTAAATTTGGAAGTACAAAAGAGATAAAAGAATTGGCTAATCAAATATATAAAGCATTAGTTGATATCTATACTACGACTTGATAAATATTATATATTTTGTTAAAATGGTTGTAAAAGTATAGGTAGAATTATTTTATGTCTGAAGTTTATAAAATAAAAAAGAAGAAACATAATAAAAAATATGTTAATAAAACAGAATCTTCATTTTCTTTATTTTTAAAAAAAATAGGTAAATTCTTAACACATAAGATTTACTTTATGTTTATACCTCATTCCAAAAAGAAAACTAGAACTCTATCAATTTCAATATATGCTTTGATTATCATAATACTTTTAGTTTCTGTAGCATTGCTTTCTACTTTTTCATTTTTAACAAAAAATACTATAATGGCGAGCAAAACAGAAATATTAAGCGGAAGCTATCAGGATAAATTAAGAGAAATAAACTCATTTGAAGAAATATTTAATTCTGTTGTTACAAATGATTATTATAGAACAGATATGTCTAATGTGGCGAAAAAATTAAATATAGAGAATTCCAATATTGATTTTAACAGTAGTAATTATGCTGATAATATTCTTCTTTTGAATTCCAGATCTGAGGAGTTAGAGAAGATAAGGGGATATTTGGATGAATTAAAAGCTAATGTATCTTCAAAAAACAATTCTTTAGAGCCTATACCATCTATACTTCCCATAGACTCAAGATATGCTGTTATCTCAAGGCCATATCAGGATGGTTCTGTTATATCCAAAGGTGTTGGTTTTGAAACTATTGCGGGGACTTTAATAAGAGCTACGGCTTCCGGAACAGTTAATAGTATTTCTTATGATAAAGATACAGGATTTACTATAACTATTTATCATAGATTCGGTATTATAACAAGGTATAAAGGGCTTGCTACATCTTTAGTTTCTGAAAATATGGATGTAGGAAAGGGTGAAATTTTAGGTAATGCTAAAACTGGGGAATTTGAATATGAATTGAGATTAGCTACAGAATATGTTAACCCTTTAATATTTACTACTTTAGATTATGAAGATAACTGACAATAAAAAATTGCAAAATGGAATCAAATATGCGGCACTTGGAGCTGAATTTGGAAGTATGGTATTAGGTTTAGCTTTTGTAGGACATTATGCAGATAAACATTTTGGAAGCAGACCTTTATTTACTATAATAGGTATATTTGTTGGTTTTGTTTCCGGCATTTACAGGTTATATAAAATATCAAAGACTTTTGATAAGATTAATAAAGATTGAAAAGGAATTGTAAATGGAGCCTATAATAACTAGTTTATTGGATACAGATTTATATAAATTTACCATGCAGCAATGTGCTTTAAGGCAGTTTTCTGATGTTTGGGTACGTTATGTTTTTAAAAGCAGGAATATATTGGAATGGACTAAAGATATGCATGATGAATTTTTACAGCAAATAAAGTATTTCTGTAATTTAACTTTTCAAAAAGATGAATTGGATTATTTGTCATCATTAAGGTTTATAAAGAGGGATTATATAGAATTTTTAAAGTTATATAGACCATTAGAAGAGCATATAAAGGCGTTATTTGATAATAATAAATTAACAGTAGAAATAGAAGGTCCATGGTATCAAACTATTCTTTGGGAAATACCAGTACTTGCTATGATTAGTGAAATTTATTATAAATATACTGTTTGTAAAGATGATAACGGAGAGAAAGCATATAAACAAGCAGAAATAAATTTAAATACAAAATTAAATGACATTCTTCTTCCAATGCATAATCATGATAATGGATTTAAATTTTCTGAATTCGGAACAAGAAGAAGATTTTCGTTTAAATGGCAGGATAAAGTTATTGATATTCTTAAGAAAACTCTTCCTGCTTCATGCCTAGTTGGTACAAGTAATGTGTATTTTGCTTATAAATATAATTTGCTTGCTGTTGGAACGAATGCTCATGAATATTATCAAGTAGGACAGGCACTAGATAAAGTAAGACTTGCTGAAAGTCAAAAGTTTATGCTGCAGTCTTGGGTAAATGAATATAGGGGCGATTTAGGTATAGCATTATCTGATACATTAGGTACAGATAAATTTTTGAAAGATTTTGATTTATATTTTGCAAAGCTTTATGACGGAATAAGACATGATTCAGGAGATCCTATAGTTTGGGGATATAAAGTTATAGAACATTATAAAAAATTGAGAATAAGTCCTAAAACTAAGACTCTTCTTTTTAGCGATAGTTTAAATTTTGAAAAAGCATATAAAATTTATAAAGAGTTTAAAGATGAAACTAATGTTACATTCGGCATAGGTACTTTTATTATGAACGATTTTGAACCTGTAGCTAAACCTCTTAATATAGTTATGAAACTTCAAAGTGTAAATGGAAAACCTGTTGCCAAGCTGTCTGACGATGAAGGCAAGACTATTTGTGAAGATGAGGAGTTTCTGCATTATCTTAGAATAGTAGCTAATGAATAGTAAAATTATAAAATAGTATTTGCATTAGAAACAAATATATAATACAATATGAGATAAAATAAATAATTATGAGGTAATAAATATATGTTTAAAGGCACTACAATTTGTGCTGTAAGTAGGAATGGAGTTACAGCTATAGCAGGTGATGGACAGGTTACATTGGGAGAAACTGTAATGAAGCCGAATGCAGTTAAACTTAGAAAATTGTACGGCGGGAAAGTTGTATCTGGATTTGCCGGTTCTACTGCTGATGCTTTTACATTATTTGAGAAATTTGAAAAAAGACTGCAGGAGTTTTCCGGAGATTTAACCAGAGCTGCTGTTGAGCTTGCACGAGAATGGAGAACTGATAAGATGCTTAGAAATTTACAGGCACTTATTATAGTAGCAAGTAAAGATAAAATGCTTTTACTTTCCGGAAACGGCGATGTTATAGAAAGTGAGAATAATATACTAGCTATAGGAAGCGGGGGGCAGTATGCTAAAGCAGCAGCTATTGCTTTAACTGAAAATACAGATTTGTCAGCTCCGGATATAGCAAGAAAATCACTTGAAATAGCTTCTAAAATATGTATATATACTAATAGTAATATTTCTTTGGAGGTACTTGAATAAATATGTCATTTGATGCGAAATTAGAAAGCGAACTTACACCTAGAAAAATAGTAGAAGCTTTGGATCAATATATAATAGGTCAAACAGAAGCTAAGCGTTCAGTTGCTATAGCTTTAAGAAATAGATATAGAAGACGTCATTTGCCGGAGGATTTAAAAGATGAAGTTGCTCCGAAAAATATTATACTTATAGGACCTACTGGGGTTGGTAAAACAGAAATAGCTAGAAGACTTGCTAAATTGGTAAATGCTCCTTTTATTAAGGTTGAGGCTACTAAATATACAGAGGTTGGTTATGTCGGCAGAGATGTTGAGAGTATGGTTAGAGATTTAGTTAATGTTGCCATATTTGATTTAAAAACTGCTATGATGAAAGAGGTGGAGAAAGAGGCTACTGATATAGCTTTGGATAAATTGGCAAAATTATTGCTCCCATCTGTAAAAAAAGAAGATGCAGAAAATTTATCTGAAGAAGAAATGGAAAAAAAGAAAAATGCTAAAGAGCAGATAAAAAAACGCATAGCTAATGGCGATTTTGATGAAAGTTATGTTGAGATAAAAATAACAGGCGGTCAAAATAGAATGTTTGGTATAATACCAGGCATGGGCTTTGAAGAAAGCGATATGATTCAATCTATGGTTGGAAGTATTATGCCTCCAAATAAAAAACATAAACGCCTTAGAGTTAAAGAGGCTAAAAAATATCTTATTAATGAGGCTTCTGAATCTTTAATAGATATGGAAAAAATCACATCAGATGCTTTAAGCCTTACTGAAAATATGGGAATAATATTCCTTGATGAAATAGATAAAATAGCAAGCGGAAATAAAACCGATAGTGCTGATGTTGCCCGTCATGGTGTACAAAGAGATTTACTTCCTATAGTAGAAGGAACTACTGTTAATACAAGATATGGTCCTATAAAGACAGATCATATATTATTTATAGCAGCAGGAGCTTTTCATATTAATAAGCCTTCTGATCTAATACCTGAACTTCAAGGAAGATTTCCTATAAGAGTTGAGCTTAAAGCTTTATCTAAGGATGATTTTAAGGATATACTTGTTAATCCTAAAAATGCTATAACTAAGCAGTATCAGGAACTTCTTAAAACAGAAGGTGTAACTATAGAATTTGAAGATGCAGCTTTAGAGGCTATAGCTGATATGGCTTATAATATTAATACTAATGTTGAGAATATAGGTGCTAGAAGACTTTACACTATAATGGAAAAAGTTTTTGAGGAAATTTCTTTTAGTGCAGATGAACATAAGGGTGAATTTATTAAAATAAATGCCGATAATATAAAAGATGCTATGAAAGATATTGAGGATAATAGAGATATTAGCAGATATATATTATAATAGTGTTTTTTTATATAAGTAGACTTTTTGTAAATTTTTTATAAAATTTAAATATAAATAAAAAATTTAAAGGGGACTGAGATGGATAATAATAACAATAATAATGAGCAACAAGAATCATCAGCTTTTATTAAATGGGTGCCTCTGTATGAAACTAGACATAAGCTTATAGATAGTCAGCATAAAGAATTAGTAAATATTGTTAATGAACTTTACACTGCAACAGTAGATAATAATGCAAATACTAATGAAGCATTTATAAAAGCTATTAAAAAGTGTATAGATTATACTCAATATCATTTTAAAACAGAAGAAAAAATAATGGATCTTATTAATTATTCTGATGCTGAAAATCATAAAGCTATGCATAAAAGTTTCTATTTGGAAATAGTTGATCAGATTAGAAAATATGAAGAAGGTCAGCCTTTTGTTGCCAATAAATTCATTAAGTTTTTAAAAGATTGGCTTTTGGAACATATAGGATTCCAAGATAAAAAATTTGTAAATGAAATTAAAGAAGCTTTAAATAAAAAAGAAGGTCATTAATTCATTTTACTTGTATCTTATAAAATCCATTCTTTTTAAAAGAAAAATGTATAAAATGTTTTAGGAAATTTAGTTGTGTCTAGGAATAATTCGTATACTGTTGGTGTAATTATATTAAGTATTGTTAGTGCTGTACTTCTGTCTTTGTCTTTTCCGCCTCTTAATTTATTTCCAGTATCATTTATAGCACTTGTCCCTTTAAATATTATAATTTATAAGTCTGATAAACTTAGATATTATATAATATCAGCATCTATATTTGTAGTTGTATTTTTTGGTTATCTCCTGTTATGGGTAACCTCTTTTATGTTAAAAGAGACAGAAGCAGTAGTATCCTTTTTAACTTTATTTACCATACTTTTTTTAATTACATTTCTCTTTTATTTTCCAGCAATGTTATTAAGCGGTTTTATTTCTAAAAGAATGCCTAAATTTAGGTTTTTAGCTATAGCGGCAACTTTTACATTTATGGAATATATGAGAAATGTAGGATATTTAGGTTTTCCATGGGGTATTATAGGATATTCTCAATGGAATTTTTCTTTATTTATACAGTCTGCGGATATATTTGGAGTATTAGGAATAAGCTTTGTTATATATTTAAGCAATGCTTTAATAGCACATTATTTAGTAATGTATGTTGAAAAGCCTAAATATAGAAGACCTTATATTCCGGCTTTAATTTTTATTGGTTCGTTTTTGCTTATTATACTTTACGGTGCTATAAGAATTAATGTAGAAGAATCAAAGAGAACTTTGCAGCCTAAAACTAAGATGGCATTAATACAAAAATCATTTGATCCTAATATTTATTGGAATAGTATATATACAGGAGAGCCTTATAGAAAAGGATCTAAAGGGATACAAGGTTTTGCAGAAAAGTTCTTGTTAAAACCGGAAAAATTCAAAAGTGAAGAGAAGCCGGATGGAGTAACTCAAAATGGTACTATATCTGTTAAAAGAATAGCAGAACTTGCAAGAGATGCCTCTCTCTCAAAACCTTCATTAATAGTATATCCTGAATCTGTTACATTAGATTCTTATGGTTTTTATATATCAGAGTATAAAGAAATTTTTGACTATGGTTTGGCATCAAATTCTATGTATCCTGGTGTATTCAATACATACATACTTTATGATATGATTAGATATACTCAAACTTATCATTTACTTGGAACAACTATTATTAAAGAAGATACGAATGAGAATGCTTATAATCCGTATAAATATTATAATGGTATGGAATTTATTAATGACAGAGGAAATGTTATTGGAGAATATTCAAAAATAAAATTAGTTCCAGGAGGAGAATCGTATCCTTTTCAAGATAATGAATTTTTGCTTAATACTTTTCCATTTAAAAATATTATTAATTTTATGTATTCTCAATTTGATAAAGCAGGTGCAAACAGATGGAATAGAGGAAGAAGTTTAACAGTATTTAATCATCCTAATGGTTATACTTTCTCAGGTGTTATATGTTTTGAGAGTGCTTTTGGAAATTTTGTTAGGAAATTTGTTTATGATGGAGCTCAGACTTTAGCTGTTATCACAGAGGATGCTTGGTCTTATAGTGATGAATCTTTACTTCAGCATTTTTACATGTCAATATTTAGAGCCATAGAAAATAGAAGAGATATTGTACATAATGGAAATTCTGGAGTTACAGGTCATATATCAAGTACAGGAAAAATAATTTCTACTCTTCCTTTTTGGAAGCCTGATTATATGATAGTTAATGTAGCTTTAAATAGTGATATAACAATATATACAAGATTTGGCGAATGGTTTGTATATCTTTGTTTTATATGTATATGTGTTTTATTATTCTTTGCTACTACTAAGAGTATATCAGAATTAAAAGAAATCATTAAACAGCGTTTATTTAATAAAGAAGCTAAAGAAGAAAAACAGGAAGCTGTTGTTGTTATACCTTCCGGAAAAAAAGTTGATGATTATATTAATAGCGATACTTTTGATGAATTGCCTAGTTTAGATGATATAGAAGATTCCATACCAAAAGATAAAATAGATGATAAAAAAATTATAAAGGATAAAGAAGAGCTTAGTAAAGAAAAAATTATAAAAGATAAAGAAGAACCAAAAGTTATAGAAAAAAAAGAAGTTCTTAAAAAAGATAATGCAGAAAATGATAAAAAGATAATAGATGTATTTTCTGAAAGTAGTTTAAATATAAATTATAGTAAAGAGATTTCTGATATAATTGAAGATTCCAACAAGGATTATAACATATTTGATGATAGTAAATTTACATCTGATATTTATTCTACTTTGAGTACTATTATAGAAGAAAATGAAGAAAATATTAGTAAAAATAATACTAAAAAAAATAATAGTGCTAAAAAATAATAATAAAGGGTGTTTATGTTGAGTTCCATTAAGGTACTTATAGCAGAAGATTCTAAAATAACTGCAGAAATGCTTAATAATATTTTATCAAGTCATTATAGAATAGATGTTGTCGGTATAGTAAATAATGGTATAGATGCATATAGAAATATAATTTCCACTAAGCCTGATTTTCTTGTTATGGAAATAGATTTGCCTTTAATGGGCGGAATAGAACTTTTAAAATTATTAAAAAAAGAAAATATATCAATAAATAT
>NZ_CALXRN010000081.1 GCF_944390595.1 uncultured Brachyspira sp.
AATGCTAAAAGTAAAATAGAATATTTAGCATTTAGTGCAATAATTTTTAGAAAAATACTAGATACTTTCTTAGAAAAATATTCATAAATATATAGAGTAAAATATAAGGCAATTATGATAAGAAAGAAAAAACATAAAGAAGAGAATATTTATATAAGAGCCATTCTTTTTATTGTACCTACTATGGCAATAATGATATTGTTGATACTATTTATTATTAATGCATCTTCAATATTAACTAAATATGATGTAGTAAACAATAAATCAGAAACAATGTATAAATATTCTAAAAAACATGATTTACTTAATTCAATTATAAATTTTATAACTCCTAACTGTCTTCATTACAGAAAATTTGAATGGATCGAAGAAAGTTTATTTTTTAGAGTTACGATTATGTTTTTTCTTAGCTTTGCATCGGCTCTGTTTAGTATTTTATCAATTCATAAAATAAAAAAAGGATTAAATAAACAGTAATTACAGTTGATTTACTACTCGCAAAATTTAAGTATTAAGGATATATAAAATATTTATGAAAGATATTATTTTTAATTTAATATACAAAATCAATATACCAGAAAATGATTTATTTAGAATGTCGGCATTATTTTTATGCTCTTTTATAATAGTGTTTTTAATATTAGTATTGATTAAAGGAGATTTGAGTCTTAATGATTTTTTAGGTGATAGTTATGGTTTAGGTCTGGGTATAATTATAATATTAGTAATAGCATTTTTTGGAGTATCAGGATTTTTTATAATAAAATACATTGAAAATACTTATGAATATATATTTATAGCCATTGGTATTATAACGGCATTATTTAATATAAATGAAAATAATATAAAAAAGACATTAATTGTTGCTTTGATATTTTTTCTTATACTTTTATATGCATCATTTTTTAATGCCCCTCCAACCATAAATGATGTATCTATAAACAATCAAAATATTACAAATAATTACACTAATGATTTGAAATCAACTTTATCTGCTCAGAGAAATATTGCTGACTTATTATTAGGATACAACAATCTTTTTAATTCGGTTTTATTCGGCGATATTACATTAAAAGAGTATCTAATTATAGGATTAATTTTAATTTTATCTACAATTTTAATTATTTATATAATTAAAAGAATTGAAAAGAAAAAATCAAAATAAATAAAAGTAGAAAAAATATAATTTCTTAATTTTGTATAGTAATCAATTTTATTAGCTGATATATTTTTATAATTTTTTATCAACACACGAAAACGAATATCTCAAAAGTTTATGCATCAGTAATAAAAGCATTAAATCTTTATAATTATTCATTATTTTTTTTATTATCCTTAGCCTTAAGGTATTTACTAATTGACAATGTTATAAAGGATATTATACCGCCGCAAAAGAAAGATGATAATTCTATTATGCTCTCTATACTTCCAGCCATATTAAAAATAGCCAAGTTTTCATGTATTTTATAAATAATAACCGAACTTATTACAAGAATTATTGCAAGTAAAATAATATAAAATTTGTAAGATGTGTTTTTAAAAAATAGTATCTCTATTAAAATACCTATGACAGCACATCCTACTATAAATATTATTATTAATCTCACAAATAAATCTTTTGAATCCTCTTCAAAATCTACGTTAGGATGCTCTCTATCTCTCCATCTGAGGTAGTTGCGGCGAATTTCTTTAGTTTCTATATTATTATTAAAACCATAACTATTTTCTAAAATAATATTATCAGTTACGATATAGTTTCCATTATAAATATTGTTTTCTTCATTTTCTTCTATTATAGTAGAATTATATTTTATCATTTCATTATAAAATATAAAAGAGAGAGTAATTAATATAACCGCTAATATACTAATTTTCATATAAACCTCTTAAAAAAATGCTTACTGCAAATTGATACATTTTTATCATAAATTGATTTTTATTTCAAGTTATTTGTTAGTACCTATATAATGTATTATTAAAATAAATTTTAAAACTTAATTACATTTGCCCACCCTTTAATCTTTTTATTATTACTGTCATTTTTGTATTATCTTTCTTTTTAATCTTACCTGTTATTTTAGCTGCCCACCCAAGATTTTTTTTAAATTTGCTGCAGTTTCACCGCACGCAGAATAAAACTAAAAATATAAATTTAATTATAATTCAAATCTTATTAATTATAAAATTTTACTCACCGTGCGGTTAGTAAATCTGTAATTTTAAATAAAGCTAGGGCGGGTGCTAAAAAGATAATCTAAACTTTTAAATATAAATAAAATTTTAAAGAAAAAACAGATTAACAATTCTAAAGGGCGGGGAATTAGAATAAAATTTAAACAAATATATTATTTTTATTTAAATATTAATCTTACCAATACAAAGCCTATTATAAATCCTATAGGTAAAGATAAATACTCCAATATGTTTTTTATATTCTCATAATTTATAAAAATAATTAGCCCTGTAATTATAACAGATACAATGAGTATTATTTTGCCAGCAATTAATTCTTTTTTAGGTAAGCTATTTTTTAATAATAATATCAAACTAAATAAAAAACCTATAATAAGAGAGCACATGAACATAATAAAGACTCTGTCTTCTTCAAGGTCAAGATCGCTTTTGTATCTTCTTCTTATGTTTTGATATTCAATATCAGAATCTGTATTATAATTATCTTCTATTATATAGTTATCTTCTACTATATAATTTAAATTATAAATGTTAATTTCTTTATTGTTATTATTTTTTATCAAGTCATTATAAAATATGTAGGAAATTATAATTAATATTAGTATAATAGTTAATCTATTTGTTTTTAAGAAGTTCATTTTATTTCCTGAATATAACTGATGAATATAGTTTTACTATAATTTAAAACAAGTTTTATTTCAATACTAAAAGATAATTGATATAAAAATATATATTTTACATTCTTGAATAATAAGCGATTTTATTATATAATATTTGATTATACTTGTAATATTGAAGATTCTTAAATATTATGTAAAGTTATTCAATATAGTACAAGTATTTGCACTTTTTGGTACTTGACAAAGTCCACAGCGGGAAAAGTACAAATTTTAAATAAATTCTATGCCGCATATATACAAAATAAAATAGATTGATAATTACAAACTATTAAAAATAAGAGGTAAATAATTAAATGGCTAAACTTTCGCATCTGGAAAAAGAGTATATCAAGGCTAATTATAAAAATAAAAGCATTGATGAACTCACAAAAAAGTTAGAAAAAGACAGAACTTTAGTAGAAGAGTACGTAAACTCTCTGCAAAATAATCAAAAAAATAATATAAAGAATAATAAAAAAGAAAAAACAAATAGTACAGAAAGCAAAGAAAATAGCGGAAATATACTTTCCAAATTATTCTCTAAGAAAGAAAATGAGGAACCTATTTATAAAAGATATGATATAAAGCCTTATCATCTTTCAAAAATAGATGCTGTATTTGCTGCTGCTGCTTTTCTTTTTACATTCTTACTTTATTTATTTACATTAACACCTTCTCTTTCAGCAGGCGATAATGGAGAGCTTACAACTGCTGCTTACTTTTTGGGTGTAGGACATGCTCCGGGATATCCTTTCTATACTTTGATGTCCAAATTATTTACTTATATACCTTTTGGAAATATTGCTTGGAGAACAAATTTATTCTCAGGTACTTGTGCAGCATTTTCAATGATTTTCTTCTATCTTATTATGGTAAAAGTATTAGGACAAAACAGAATCGAAAGAGGATTTTCTCCAATAGTACAGATACCTGCATTACTTGCAAGTGTAGCATTTGCTATATCTGATAACATGTGGGCACAGGCTACTATGGCAGAAGTTTACAGCTTGAATATACTTCAAATAGCTTCTATGCTTTTAATACTCGTTTATTGGTTTGAAAATGTATGGAAGCATGCAAACGATGAAATTCCTTATTATGGAAGCAAGCATTTAATGGCTTTTGGTTTTCTTTACGGTGTAGCACTCGCAAATCACCATGTAACTTTGCCTTTTGCTTTTGCTCCTCTTTTGTTCATAGCCGTTGTATTATTCTTAGTTCATAAAGACAGATACATTAATAATATAGAAACTTCTTTTATATCAATATTTGTATTTTTAGTATTATTATTTATAGGCGGATTCGGATATTACAGATTTATTATGAATTATGAGGCTTATTTATATTTCCCTCCAGGAGTAGCTTCTAATGATTCAATATTTTCTATAATATTTAAACCATTTTCTGATATGAATATATTAAGCGATATATTTACAGCATTGGCTAATGGTTCATATTTAAGACCTGATATGTTAGGAAATTTAAAAGCACCAACCTACCCTACGCTTTATAAAGGAATGTTCCTAGTATTTTGGCCTTTATTCTTAGTAGTTGTTTGGTGTTTAGTTTATAGATATTTCTTATGTAAAATAGATAAATTCAATAATGATAATGACTTTATAACAGGAATATCAATAGTTTATTATAAAATGCTTTTAATGCTTGCAGTAGGCGTTATGATATATGCTTATATGCCTATAAGAGCTAGAGCATTGCCTCCTCTCAACTGGGGACAATTAAATGAGCCTTCAGGATGGGAAAATTTAAGCTATTTATTCAGTATGATACATAGAAAACAGTATGGAACTTCAGGAAATGATGTTGCCGCTGCATTTATACTGCATCCGGAACAGGTTAGTGCATTAATAAATATATTCAAAACTCAATTAACTGTATTGGGGGTTCTTTTCTTAATACCGGGATTATTCCAAATATTTAAGAAAAACAGATTTATGGGAATATTCTCAGTATTCGGACTTTTAAGTTTTGCAGTATCATTAATGGCATATACTAATCCTCCTCCAAGTGTAAGAACTTTATCATTCGTTGAAGTATTTTTCTTGCCGGCAACTTTATATATGCTTGTAATAATTGGTTTTGGTATTCAATGGTATATGGAATATTTTAATACTAATATCAAAAATGTATTAAAGCCTGCTTCAGAGGAAACTGCAGATACAAAATTAAAACCTTATCATGCAATATCACTCATAGCAATATTTGCAATAATGATTCCTATATTCGTTATGAATTTCAGCCGTAATAATAACTCAAAAGATTACAGCAACCATGACTATTCATACAATATGATGAACTCTCTTCCTGATAATGCTATATTTGCTACAGAGGGAGGAGACAACCAAGTATTCGGACTTGTATATTATACTATGGTTGAAAGAAGAAGACCAGATTTGAAAATATATGACCAAAAAGGTAATGTATTTGAAAGAATATACGGAAACCTTATGAAAACTGACGGCAGATGGCTTGGAGATATCAGCGATGCTGTAGATAAAGACTTCATAGATTCAGGAAGACCTTATTATATGGCTTGGAGACGCGACGGACTTCATAGACTTGGGGACTACTATTTTAAGGCTTACGGACTTGTATTTAAAGTACAGCCTATAAAATATGCATTAGTTGATGAATTGGAGTTCTTTAAAGTTCTTACTGTTAATGACTATAAAAATATAGCATTGCTTAATTTAAAAAGAGATTATGAGAATGAAAAAGTTGCTGCTGATTTAAATGCTTTATTAGATGAAGGTTTAATATCCGTTGAAAGAAAAAATACATATAACGGTAATGAGGAAATAACTTTTGTAAAAATGTATGAGCTTCCTTTCCCTCAGTATAAAACTGAAGAGGATTATTGGAACAGCTATACTATGCAGGGAACGCCGGAAGAAATTTCCCATTATGACTTCTTAACAAGAGAAATATTTGTCAGTTCTTATTCTCTTGCTAAAATAGATATGTATAACAGAAAAATAAAATTATATCAAAAATTACTTGACTTTATGGGTAATGAAGATGTTGCTAAAAATGGAATCACTAGAGCAGAAGCTAATCAAAAAATAGAAGAATACAAAAACTTAAAGAGAGCAGAAGAAGATAAAATGCTTACAATAGGTTTTGATATGTCTAATGTATATTTTGCTGTTGGAAATCAGGCTATTTTAGACAATGATTATGAAAGAGCTGCTGTAATGTTTGAGGAGCTTATCAAATTAGAAAAACTTATTTATCCTGCATACTTTAATTTAGCTGCTTCTTATGAATATTTAGCACGTTCAAAAGATACTCCTTATGATAAAGAAGCAGAGTATTTAAATAAAGCTAAAGATGTACTTGCAAGAGCTGAAAAAACTTTCCATAGAGGAAAAGATATGGGAGATGCTGCTAGAGAACAAAATCAAACTTATCAGCAAATAAAACAGTTTACTGCAAGAATAGATGCACAGCTTAAAACTACAAGACAGCAGGCAGATAGTTTAAAAGAACAGGCTATGAAAGAAGATTCTTTTGAAAGCTATTCTTCTTATGCTAATTATATATATCAAAACAGACAAGATATTGAGGAGACTTTATGGGCTAAACTTGAAGCTAGAAAAAGAGCAAGAAGCAGAGATCAGTTAGTTAATGTTAATAAAGATATATCTATACTTTATGCTAATATAGGAGATACAGACAGTTCTATAAATACATTAAATGAAACTCTAAAAATGCAGGATCTCACAAAAGAAAAGAGAACTGGATTAGAATTTGATTTAGCTAATATTTATCTAAACAATAAGATGTATGATGAAGCTGTATACACATATTCAAAATACACCAATGATTTAACACAAGACGGTGCTTTTGCTTTATATGCTATAGGTCATATATATATAGAACAGAACAAAATTATAGAAGCATTAAATATTTATAATGACTTTAGAAAAAGAATGTCTCCTTTAGCTGTCAATAATGAAGTTATAGCTAATTTAGACAAAGATGTTGAAAGCAGAAGACTTCAGATAATGCAGTATATAGGAACTACAGGCGGAGTACAATAAATAATTAAAAATAAAAAAGGCTTACTAACTAGAATTAGTAAGCCTTTTATTTTACAAATATTTTTATAAAATTTACTTATTTGATTTTTAATAATATTATACTATAATTAAAACTATGTAAAAAAATGTAGGAATATTATATGTTTGAACAATGTTTTAAAAATATAGATAATGAACTTCGTAAAGATAGCGGCTGTTCTAATGATGTGGATTATATAGAGCAAACTTCTTGGATACTGTTTTTAAAATACCTTGATGATTTAGAAAAAGAAAAAAAAGATGAATATAATCTAAGCGGTAAAGAATATAGAAATATTTTAGATGAAGAGTTTTCTTGGAACTCTTGGGCATATCCTTTAAATAAAGAAGGCAAACTTGATAATAAATTTATGACAGGTGATGATTTAGTAGATTTTGTTAATACTAAATTATTTCCATATTTAAAAAGTTTTAGAGAAAGTGCTTTAAGTGCAGATACATTGGAATATAAAATAGGTGAAATATTCAGCGAGGTACAAAACTCAATAAAAAGCGGATATATATTAAGAGATGTTATAAATATTATTAATAGCATGAAATTTCAGACTTCAGAAGAACGTCATGAGCTTTCGTATTTTTATGAAGATAAAATAATGAAAATGGGCAACAGCGGAAGAGCTGGCGGAGAATATTATACGCCTCGTCCATTGATTAGAACTATTATAAAAGTTATTAAACCTAAGATAGGTGAAAAAATTTATGACGGTGCCTGCGGTTCTGCTGGTTTTTTAGTTGAAGCTTATGACTATTTGGATAAATTAGATGTAAATATGTCTAAAGGAGAAAAATATAATATTCTTCAAAAAGAAACTCTATACGGACAGGAATTCAAACCTCTGCCATATGTCATAGGTACAATGAATATGATACTGCATGGAATTAATGCCCCTAATATAGTTCATAAAGACACATTATCAGAAAATATAATGACTTCTGTTGGAAATAAATATGATGTAATATTAGCAAATCCTCCATTTGGAGCAGCCACTCAGGATTCTGTGCTTTCAAATTTTCCTATGCGTACTAAAGAAACAGCATATCTATTTTTACAGCATTTCATGAAAATGTTAAAAAAAGGCGGACGCGGTGGTATCGTTGTAAAAAATACATTCTTAAGTAATTCCGATGCTGCTAATCTTAGAAAAGAATTTTTAGAAACATGTAATCTATTTGCCGTGCTTGATTTACCATCAAAAGTATTTCAGGCAGGAGTAAAAACTGTGGTATTATGTTTTGAAAAAGGAAAACCTACTGAAAATATATGG
>NZ_CALXRN010000082.1 GCF_944390595.1 uncultured Brachyspira sp.
ATTATATAGAAGCTTTAACTAGCGATGATGATAATGATGTTAATTTCGGAGTGTATGGACTTTATGCAGCAACTACCCATCAAGGAAGTGTTTATAAATCTTCAAAAATGGCTGTTCCTTATTTGGCTGATTTACTTAAGTTCAATAATAATGCTTCAGAATTGGCATGCATATTTTTAGCTAGAATAGCATTAGGAGAAAAGCATTTTATTAATACGCCATTCTTTTATAAAACTAAATATTATGGTACTGTTAAAAAATATAAAAATGAAATACTAGATTATTATAATAAAAGCAATTCTCTTGAAGCTATGAGATTATTATGTTTTATTCCAAACTCTTTATATTAAATATAATAAAGTTATTTATAAAAATTGTGAGCCTCTGGCAAATTTATTTGACAGAGCCTTAGAGCGAACAATTTTTATTAGTAATAATAAAAAAATAATGCTTATATTCGTCAGGCTTCAACTTTATTAGTACAAGGTTTTACATCTGCACAGCATAATTATAAAATTTATAATAAAGATTATTGTAAAGAATATCCAAATATTAATGATATTAATGAGATAAAAAAATTAAAAGTTAATAAGCATATTGAAGAAGTTTATAATATTATGAACAATAGTGAATCTCTTTTGGTGAGAGGCTCTGCAGCAATTTGCTTAGATTATACTGGTATTTTTAATAAAGATATTTCTAATTTGCTTTTATATATAACAGAAAATAATTGTGCAGGTGTTGATTGGGCATGGGATGATAATTTTTCTAATATAGCAAAATATGCTTGGCTTTATTCTAGTGATATAGAAACATTATTAAGTACTGAAGGTATTAAAACAAAAAGCAATGTATTTATTGCAGGTAAAGTTAATAATGAAAAAAGTTATAATGATATTTTAATAGAAGCTGCTTCAAGAGTTTTTCCATACAAAGATAAAAGAGATGAGTTAATAAATATGGAATTGAATGATATACAAAAAAGAGTATTAAAAAGAATAATTGATAAAGCTCCTGATTTGCTCGGTAGTTATGAACTAGAAGCTATTAATATACCTTTAAATATAGAATCTGCCAAAAGACTTATATATGATGATTATAAAAATAGTAAATTGCTTTGTAAAATAATAGATTTTAAACCTATATGGTATATTATAGAAGAAGCATTAATGAAAAAGATGAAAATATTATTACTGATACAATTATTAATAGTAATGTAGATGCATTAAAATTATTGTTTGAAATATATACTCCTATAAAAAATATATTTAATAAAGAAATTATAAAAAACACTTTAAATATAGACTGTTCTTTTGACAATAAAGCGTCAAAAGAAAAAACAGCAATTTTATTATCTTCCATAGCTGATTGTTTGTATAATAATATAGGAAATTATCAAAATGAAATATTTAATTATTTAGATGAAGTGCTTGTAAAAGTAAAAGATTTTAAAGATGATTATGACTATAAAGAAAAATTGGTTTGAGAATGTGTAGGAGTATGTTTACTTGCATTGGGACGTTCAAAGTTATTAGATGAAAAATATTGTTGCTTGGTTCGTCCTTATCATAGATATATTGAATATTCAAGTTTTCCAAGAAATGTATTTTTAGAATTATTAACTTACACTTCTTTAGAACATCAGGAAATTATAAAAAATAAGTTTGGTATTAAGTAGTATTATTTTATTTTATAGAAATCATCAATATTGTATATGTTTTTATGAATAAGATTAACGGCTTTTTTGTATTCATAATCATTTAATTTATTTGATGACATTATCCTAAATTCTATAAATGTAACTTTTCCATCATCTAAAAAATAAGGGTACGGATAAATATTATCATGCAAATGGAACCCTAAAGATTTATACCAATTTATACGTCTGCATGCCAAACTGTTAATATTTTCCGGTACAACTTCAACTATTATATTATTATGTATTTTTAAAAGTTCTTTTAATGCAGCACTTCCGTATCCTAAACATCTGTGTTTTCTTTCTATAGCGAAATATTCTATATAAAGAAAATCCTCAAGCTGCCAGCATAAGCATACGCCTATATGTATATTATCTTTCTTAATATCATAAAGATTTTTTTTAATTGATGATTTTTTATTAAAAGACTCTTTTAAACTCCAATTTTCTCTAATATTAAAAGAGTCTCTTATAATATCTTCATTTAGATTTGAAGTATTTGTACTTTCTATTAATTTTATCTCCATTTATCAATTTCATCTAATCTAGGTTTGTATACTTTATTATATAATATTTTTGTAATACTGTCATGCTCTTCTTTGCTTTTTATATTTTCGCTTGTCATTATTTTCATTTTCATTGTAGATATTTGATTATTTTTATCAATACATGGCATATCATAATCATATTCTGCCAATATAAACCCATATCGTTTGTACCACTCTATACGTTTTTGTGCTATTTCATTTAAATCATAAGGTTCTACTTCTATTACAATTAATTTGTCTTTAAGCATATCAAGTATTTTTACTAGAACTTCTGAACCGTAATTTTTACCTCTTAATTTTTTATCTATAGCTAAATACTCTCCGTAATTAAAATCTTCTAAATACCAAAGCATAGTTAATCCTATTGGTGTTTCATCATCAAGTATGCCGTAAAATTTATAATTATGATTATCTTTATTTTCTAAAGTCATAGCAAAAGACCATCTTTCTTCAGGAGGAAATGCATCATTATATAATTCTTCATAGAAATTCTTATTTTGCAAGTCATTTTTCATTTCAATTAATCTAATCATAAAAGCACCTCTTATTTTATAATTAGTCCGATTATATACTATTTTTAAAATTAAGTAAATATTGTATCGTATGTTATGATTGAAATTTAATAATATTTTTTTATATATTATAAAAATATATTATTATTTTGCTTGAACTTTTTAAATAAAGTTATATATTTAAAAATATATTCCAATTTCTAGGGGTTTTTTATGGCTAAAATGAAAATTATGATAGCATCATCAGAAGCAGCACCGTTTATAAAAACAGGTGGTTTAGCTGATGTAGTTGGCTCATTGCCGGCATATTTAAAAAAATTAGATGTTGAGGCTTTTGTTGTTCTTCCTAAATATAGGGATATAAATTTTCATGACTGCTATTTAGAAAATGTACTTCCTACTATGGGAGTATGGATGGGGAATGGAGAGGAATGGTGTTCAGTATTTAAAACAGTGAAAGATGGAATAGATTTTTATTTCATAGAACATCATAATTTTTTCAGCAGAGAAGGTCTTTATCATGATGCATCATTTAATGATTATCAGGATAATGCTTGGAGATTCGGATTTTTTTCACGTGCGGCTTTGCAGTTATGTAAGGATTTGCAGTTAGATGTTGATGTTGTTCATGTTAATGATTGGCAGACAGCTGCTATTCCTGCTTATATAAAGACTTGGCATTGGAATGATAGAATAGGACGTGCTGCTAGTTTGCTAACTATACATAATGCTAATTATCAAGGTATATATAATGCCTCTACTACTTATGATTATTTAGGTTTAGGTTGGAATAATTTTAGTCCGGATACATTTGAGGATCATGGAAATATTAACTTTTTGAAAGGCGGAATATTCTTTTCTGATGTTGTTACTACAGTGAGCCCTACTTATGCAAGAGAGATATCTTCTCCTTACGGCGGACATGGTATGGCGCCTTATTTGCAGAATAAAACTACAAGTTTCTTTGGAATACTTAATGGTATAGATGAGAATGAATGGTCTCCTGAAAAAGATAAATATATACCTGCGAATTTCTCTGCAGATAAAATGGAAGGTAAAAAAATATGTAAGAAAGAACTTCAAAAAAGATTTTTATTGTCTGAGGATGATGATGTTGTTTTAATAGGTGCTGTAGGACGTTTTGTAGATCAGAAAGGATATCATTTTATAGCTTCTATAATAGATTCTTTGGTTAATAATATGAAAATTCAGTTCTGCATACTTGGTACAGGTGACAAAGGATTAGAAAATTTCTTCGGAGATTTGCCTAAGAGATATCCTACCAGAGTTGGTTCTTATATAGGATACAGTAATGAGCTTGCACATTTAATAGAGGCTGGATGTGATTTATTTGTTATGCCTTCATTGTTTGAACCTTGCGGACTTAATCAAATGTATTCTTTGAAATATGGAACTTTGCCTATAGTGCATGCTACAGGAGGGCTTGAAGATACTGTTGAAAATTATAATGAACAGACTGGAGAAGGTACAGGTTTTAAATTCTATGATTCTACAGCTTCAGCATTATATAATACCATTGGTTGGGCTGTAAGTGTTTATTATGATCATAGAGACAGATTTACTGCTATGCAGAAAAGAGGTATGAAAATAGATAATTCTTGGGAAAAGAGTGCTAAAGAATATGTTAAGGCTTATGAACTTGCTATTTTAAATAAAAACAATTATGATAGAAGCTGCGGATTATAATATTTAAAGAATAAAACAAAGAAATAAAAAATAAAAATCGGAGAATTTAGTGATGGAAAAAACTAATAATATTTTGTATGTAATGCCTGGTCAAAATTTCCAGGATGAAGAATACTTTGAAAGCAGAAAAATATTTGAAGCTGCCGGATACAAAACAGAAGTATCATCTACATTTATAGGTTCTGCTCAGGGAAAATTAGGCGGGATAACTAATATAGATTTGCTTTTTAGTGAAGTTGATGCTATTGAATTTGATGCTGTTGTATTTATAGGCGGAATAGGATGCATAACTTTATGGGATGATTGGCGTACTCAGGGACTTGCTAAATTATTTTTGGATAATCAGAAAGTAGTTGCAGGAATAGGCAGCGGAGTTGTTATTATGGCTAATGCTAGAATATTAGAAGGTATTAATGTTACATGCCTTCCTGCTGATGAATCTCATGTAAGACATGGTAATGCTAATATTATGCCTGACAGCGTTGTTGTTTCTGGAAATATTATTACATCTAATGGTCCTTCTTCATCTAAAGATTTTGCAAATGCGGTTATTAATGTATTGAACAGTATTTCTTAAAATTTTATTATTGTGAAGGGCTTTTAAAAGCCCTTTAATTTTTTATAATCAATAATTCATACTTTTTATTTAAACTCTTACTTATAAAAATACATGTTATTTAGTATCAAATGTATAATATTTATACATTAACTTTCAATTATATAAAAGTAATGTATAAAAATACATTATAAGTAGTTGTAACTTATTTAGATTTCATATATAGTATATTTATACAGTATTAATATATACGGTATAAATAGGAGAGATATATGAAACCCTTTCAAAACAAACTTTATCATAAAAAACTAATCAAAAATATATTGGATAATATAGAGGAGGATGATTATTTTTATAACAAAAGATATAATTGGGAGGGGTAGTGGGTTATAATGCGTGTAGACATTAAGGAAGCTGTAAAGAAAACTGATTGCGAAAACATATCAGATTACAGTCATGAGGTTTTATGTAAGGTATTAAAATTTTTGGAGGATAAGTAATATGTGTAATTTATGTCCTAAATATGAAACCTGTAATAAATTATGCGATAAGGTATTAAATGAGATTAATAAAAGCATTGGAAAAAAAAGAAAGCATAATATTGACAATACTGACAGCAGGGAAGTATTGTTAACTAATGATGATTTGGATAATATTATATATGCAAACTCATTAACAAATAATGAGTACAGCAGATTATCAAATCTAGTTATAGCTATATTGACTCCTAAGCAAAAAGAATTGTTAAAATTATTTTCAGAAGGAAAAACTCAGTCAGAATTGGCAGAGATATTTAATGTAACTCAATCATCAATATCTCAAAATATTAAAGCTATAAAGAAAGAGATATTCAGTCAATTTAAAATGGTTATAGAAATATAATTTAGATATAAATAAAGGGAGGCACTCATTTAAGAATGCCTCCCTCAATATGGTTAATATTACAACATCAAGTAAATATTAATTATTGTAATAATCTAAGAGCACCTTGTGGTAACTGATTAGCTTGAGCAAGCATAGACAAGTTAGCTTGGTTAAGAATTTGATCTTTAGCAAGTTTAACTGATGCTTCAGCCATATCTGTATCACGAATTCTGCTTTCAGAAGCCTGCATGTTTTCGAATCCAATCATTAAGCCTTGAGCAGTCATTTCTAATCTGTTTTGATAAGCACCTAAGTCAGATCTTTGTTTTAATACTTTAAGAAGAGCTTCGTCTACCATACCTATAACAGAGTTAGCTTTAGATGGGCTAGAAACACTGATGAATGTAGCTGTAGTAGCTGGTCCAACTGGGTTTTTAAGTCCAAGAGCTTGGCTGTTCATAGTACCTATATAAACACGTTTTCTTTC